>JAYEGD010000271.1:0-8862 GCA_034658915.1 Campylobacterota bacterium
TCTCATTCCCATCATCCCAATGGGAATGAGAAAAGAGGAGAGTGTAAAGAGGTTTCGTTTAAATTGAAAAGATTAATTTATTGAATAACAAATATTGTTTCTAGTGATTTTTACCTTTGTCAAAAAAACACCAAGTCCGCTAAAAGTCCGCCTATTTTTCACTTTAAATCTTTTAATATAGTTTCGATAGTTTTTATGAGTGTATCTAGTTTTGTATCACATACAAAATAAATTTCTTCTGCATCAAGGTCAAAGTAGTGATGAGATATAATATCTCTAATACCTTTTGCACCTTTCCAGTCTACTTGGGGATATTTTTCTAATAATTTTTTGTCAGTAATCTTATCAATATTTTTTAAACTTTCTCCGATAGCAATTAATTGCATACAAATACTATCTAGTTTTTCTTGACCCTCTGGGGTGTCTATAAAATAATCAATACTATCAACAATTTCAAACCTTTGTGCTACAATTTTTGAGGCATTCAATATTTGTATTAATATCTCTACTGCTAGAGATTTATCATACATATATTGCTTCTTTATCTATCCTATTTTTTAAGTAAGGATTCATTCTATCTCTTATTCTAACTATATCTATAGAATTGGATAAAAGCTTTTGAAGTTCATCTTTAATATGTACTAATGCAAACATATCAGGAGTTTTTGTTTTAATGCATATATCAACATCACTATTTGAGTAAGCTTGATCTCTAGCGACCGAACCGAATAATCCAAGTTCTACAATGTCATACTTATTACGATTATTTTCTTTATATATTTTAAGAACATTAAGTATTTCATCTCGATTAATCATATCACTTCCCCTTTTATAGATAGCATTATTATAACATATTCACTACTCACTGCGAAAGCTTACGAAATATAATGGAGTAAGTCGTGGATGAGTCAGCAAACTATAAATTTGCTTAAATTAGCCTACTGAATAACAAATTCTGTAAAATAAATTCCATTAATTGTTCCATCAGCAATCATCATATTTAAAGTATCCATAATCTGTTGGGAAACTTTCTGTTTTCCTTTTTTAGAGGAGATCTCTTCGAGTGTTTTTGATGTTAAAATTCTGATGATTCTATCTCTAAGGACAGCTGATTTCGCATCGAGTTCAAGGCTTAACTCTTCGCCCTCTAACTCAAGACTCATAGTAGCTTTTAGATATCTTCTTCCTGCATCACTTTTGAGATTTACTGTAAATGTATCGAGTGGATATAAGATACCAATTTCGTTGAGTTGTCTTGAGTTATTAAATTGTGTATTTGACCCTGAAGAAGAACTCTTTTTATTAACACTTCTCTCTTGGGCTTGAGGAGCACTCTGTGTAGGCTCTTCATCATCTCCCATTAGTAAAAAAGCTACAATACCACCTATTATGATGATTAAGAATAGAACAACAATGATGATTATGAGTAACATATTACTCGATTTTTTCTCTTCTGGTGCGGACTCTTCAGTTGTTTCTTCTTCAGCCATTGTTTTTCCTTGAAATTATTATTTTGGTAGTATATCAAATATTCTAAATTAATTACAAATTTTTACAAGTTTAGTACCACTCTAGTAGTTTTGTCACTTCATCAACTATGAATGTTTTAACGGTTGATTTTTCAAGTGGTTTTTTAGCAACGAGTGCTTTTGTTATATTTTGCATTTTTGCCTCTTTGAGTCTAACATCTAAAGCATAAACCTCTCTTACATCTCCAACAAGAGAGACCTCACCTATAAAAATGGTCTCTTTAGATATAGCTCTATCTCTGAAACTACTAATAATTGCTGCTAATATAGCCAAGTCTGCAGCTGTTTCTGTTATCTTGATACCACCGGTTATATTTATGAAAACATCATATCCTGAAAGAGGAATCTCTAACTTACGTTCAAGAAGTGCAAGGAGCATGTTTAAACGGTTGTTATCAAAGCCAGTAGCTTGACGTTTTGAGTTGGCAGTATGGGACTCTGATACTAAAGCTTGTACTTCTAGTATAATTGGACGGCTTCCTTCCATTACTACAGTAAGAGCAGAACCACTCTGTTGAGAGTTTCGGTTAAAAAAACGTGATGCAATATCTGTAGCAGATACAAGACCCTCTGCTCTCATCTCAAAAACACCTATTTCACTTGTAGGACCAAAACGATTTTTAAAACCACGAAGTATTCTTAACTCTTGAGAGGAGTCTCCCTCAAAGTATAAAACAGTATCAACCATATGCTCTAAAACCCTAGGTCCGGCGATAGAACCCTCTTTAGTGATATGCCCAATGATAAATATAGCAATATCTCTCTCTTTAGCTATGCGCATAAGTTCAAATGTTATCTGTCTAACCTGTGTAACACTTCCTGGTGCTGAAGTAATAGACTCAGCATAAATAGTCTGAATAGAGTCAATAATCAAAAAATCATAGCTTCTATGTTCTAGTTCTACTAGTATCTGCTCTAATCTTATCTCACTTAGAAGGTAAAGATTTTCTTCATTTGAGTTGAGTCTATTTGCACGAAGTTTTATCTGTCCTGCTGACTCTTCACCAGTTACATAGAGAACATTTCTTTTTGTGGAAGCTATGTTTGCACCAACTTTTAAGAGTAGAGTAGATTTTCCAACCCCTGGGCTACCACCGATGAGGGTGAGTGAACCGGGAACCACACCACCTCCTAAAACACTATCGAGCTCAGGGTCAAGTGAAGAGTACCTGTAGACCTCTTCTTCCACTATAGTACTTATACTCATCGCTTTTGCTGATTTACTTGTAGTACTTTTAGTCTGTTTAACTACCTCTTGTTGATGTTCATTGAGTTCTATAAAGGAGTCCCACCCACCACAGTTTGTACATTTACCCATCCATTTTGGAGTTGTAAGTCCACAGTTTTGACACTCAAAGAGTACTTTTTTCTTAGCCATTGTTTTATCTTTAGTTGATTTTTTGTATGAGGTATTATAAAGTTTTTTTTGAAGATGAGTTATAAATATGACTATTTGACATATTTATAACTGGAATTGTGCGAAGTTTTACTTCTCTTCTATAAATAGTGCATCAAGTAGACCATCAACAAACTCATTTTTATCAAAAGGTGTCAAGTCTTCAGGTTGTTCACCTGTTCCAACAAAGAGTATAGGAAGTTCGAGTGCATAAGCGATAGAAAAAATACTACCACCCTTAGCTGTTCCATCGAGTTTAGTAATAATGATACCATCAATTCCTATCATCTCGTTAAAGGCTTTGGCTTGTGCTATTGCAGAGTTTCCCTGTGTTCCATCGATGACTAAAACAGTTCTATGTGGTGCACCTTCATGGGCTTTATTACAGATACGATTTATCTTTATTAGTTCATTTGCTAGATTTGTTTGAGTATGAAGACGTCCTGCTGTGTCTATGATGACATTGTCAAAACCTTTACTCTTAGCGGAGTCTATAGTATCGTAAGCGACTGCTGAACTGTCATGTCCCTGTTTTGAAGAGACAATAGGAATGTCAAGTTTTGTAGACCAGAGAGTTAACTGCTCAATAGCAGCAGCACGAAATGTATCTCCTGCACCTAAAATAACTTTTTTTCCCTCTGATTTGTATCTCTGGGCTAGTTTGGAAATTGTTGTTGTCTTACCTGCACCATTGACTCCAACTATAAGTTCAACAAAAGGAGCTTTGTATTCAGGCTCTTTATATGATGTATGGGAGAGTGTTGCCATAAGTTTAGAACGAAGTATCTCACGAGTAACACTACTCTGATATATCTCATTTATGATGATTTCAACAAGTGCATATTCAACATCAGCTTCAAGTAAAATATCTTCAAGTTCATCTTTAGTAAAGGTTACTTTCTTTTTTGGTACAACTGTTTTGATGGCCTCAACTGTTTTGTTAAGACTCTTTTTGATAAAACCGAACATCTATTTTCCAAGAGCCTTTTTTATATCACTCTCTATAAACTCTTCTTCAACTGCACCTTGATAGAAGTTTACAAGTTTTCCATTTTTATACATAGCCATAAGTGGTATGCCGAAGTTTCTTCCAACATTGAGTTTAGTTGCTACAGCATTTATTAAACGGCTGTTTTCAGTTGAGTTAACGAGAGTATAGCTCGCATCATATCTCTCTCTAAAGTCAAGTAGCTTTTCATTTTTAATATCGTTTTCTATAGTGATACCAAGTATAAGTAGGGAGTCTTTATATTTTTTTTGTAATGCACTTAAATGAGATGCTTCTGCTTGACAAGGGGGACACCAAGTTGCAAAAAGATCAAGTATGATTACCTTATCTTCAGCTCCTTTAACAATGAAACCATCAGGAGACTTTTTTACAGAGTATTGAGTGTTTGTTAAAGATGTGAGGAGAAATTCATTTGTTGAGAGCATCGCATTTGCATCCTCTTCTTGTACATTATTCTCAGAACAAGCACTAAATAGAAGAGTAAATGCTAGTAAACTAGAGAGTAGGGAAGTTTTAGACATAGTTATAAATACCTTTTATTTTTTTGTTATAATTAAATGAAATTATAGCAATTAAAGATTAAATATGACTCTTAACAAAAATACTTTTAGAAAAAACTGTTTGCAAAAGCTAAGAAGTTCCCACAAGCACAATAGGTTTTATAAAAATTCTCTGATTAATAGGAAATTATTGAAACTTATAAATCCAAAAAGAAGGGAAAAAATACTCTTCTACTACCCTTTAATGATGGAAGCCGACATACGAAAAACTTTAAACATTTTGAGACAAAATTGTGATATTTATATTCCATTTATGGTTGGCGAAAGTTTTAAGATGGTACCATTTAGACTGCCTCTTGTAAAAAAGAAGTTTGGAATTTATGAGGCGGGAAATACAAATTTAGATATTAAAAAAATTGATATTGCCATTGTTCCTACAGTAGGAATTGATGGAAATTTACAAAGAGTTGGTTTTGGGAAAGGGATGTATGATCGTTTCTTTGAAAAGTTACGCAAACGACCTTATACTATCTTTACACAACTAGAGCTTTGTCATACTAAAGAGTTTATTTGTGATGAGTATGACATCACATGTGATTTATTAATAACACCAAGAAAAGATATAGGAATTAAAAATGTTAAACGAGATACTGCTCGGTGGCGGAACTGCCATAGTTAGTGGTGTAGTCGGTTTTTTCATTTCAAAAAAATTAACAAATGCGAATTTTGAGATATATACGCAACAAGCGACAGCAAAAGCTAATGTAATTGAAAACGAAGCAGAGACTCTTTTAGAGCGTGCTCGTATGAAAGCAGGACAGATAGAACTCGATGCAAAAAAAGAGTTTGATAGTGCCAAAGAGAGAGCTAAAGCAGATTTAAGTCAACGTGAAGATGAGCTGATAAATAAAGAGCAGAGTTTTGATCGTTACAAGAAAAACACAGATGAAAATATACAGTTACAGCAGACTCTTGTAGAGTCTCAAAAAGTTAATTTACAAAGAAATGAGAAGTCTCTGGCTTCACTAAAAGAAAAGTACGAAAAGAAGATAGATGAAGCACTCCATGCTATAGAACATAGTGCAGGAATGACTCAAGATGAAGCGAAAGAGATGCTTCTAAAAAAAATAGAGTATAAATCTCGCGGAGATATAGCTCATATAGTAAGACGATATGAAAATGAGGCAAAAAAAGAGGGTGAACGTAAAGCGAACTATATACTTGCACAGGCCACAAGCCGTTTTGCAGGAGAGTTTGCAAGTGAGCGTTTAACAAACTTAGTTCATCTAGAAAATGATGAATTAAAGGGACGTATCATTGGTAAAGAGGGGCGTAACATCAAAGCTCTTGAGACTCTTTTAGGGGTTGATATTATTATTGATGATACTCCAAATGCAATTTTAGTAAGTAGTTTTAATCTCTATAGAAGAGCTATAGCAACAAAGACTCTACAACTTCTTATAGAAGATGGTAGGATTCAACCTGCACGAATTGAAGAGATATTTCAAAAAGTGAGTGATGAGTTTGAGTCAAAAATATTAGCAGAGGGTGAAGAGCTTGTAGCTGATATGAAACTAGGTGTGATGCATCCTGAACTTATGAAACTTGTTGGACGTTTACGTTATCGTGCAAGTTATGGTCAAAATGCACTTGCACATACACTTGAAGTAGCACATATAGCAGGGATTATGGCTGCAGAAATGGGTGGAGATGTTACCTTAGCCAAACGTGCGGGACTTCTACATGACATAGGAAAGGCTCTAACACATGATAGTGATGGAAATCATGTTGATTTAGGTGCTCAGATATGTAAACGTTACAATGAAAATGAAATTATCATCAATGCAATCTATGCACATCATGGTCAAGAGGAGATACACTCTATAGAGTGTGGTGCAGTATGTGCCGCTGATGCACTATCTGCTGCTCGTCCTGGTGCAAGACGTGAGGTTTTAGAGGCATTTTTAAAACGTGTAACAGAGATTGAGGAGATAGCTTCATCTCATAGTGGTGTAAAGCAGTCATATGCTATCAATGCTGGTCGTGAGGTTAGAGTTATAGTTAATGCTACTTTAGTAAATGATGATGAGTCTATCTTGATGGCGAGAGAGATTGCTCAAGAGATAGAAGATAGAGTCTCATATCCTGGAGAGATTAAAGTTAATGTTATACGAGAGAGTAGAGCAATAGAGTTTGCTAAGTAGAAAAAGTGTAAAGAGGGCTTCAGAGCCTACTTTACAGATTTATCTACAGTAACAACAACTGCACCGCGTAGATCACCCATCTTATAACCGAGTGCATTATCTAGAGGATATCTACTAGCTATTTCACGTTTTAACTCTATATCTTTTAGAGTTCCATGACACTTAAGACATACTTTTTTATTAATAAGTAAAGGTTTATAGTATTTGTACTTATGTGTATCTACTTGTTCTACAAGGTAGTTAGGTAAAATGAGATTTAATGCTTTCATATCTGCGAAAGATTTTAAAATAGCAGCCTCTTGTTCTGATGGTTTATTAGCAGGACTTCTAAACTTATTGCTAATACGTTTTACCCTTACACCTTTTGGAAGTTGTCTGTTTACTTTTTCAGTTAGGGTGTAAGCCTCATTAGAACAAAAGTCTAAAGCCTTGTTTAGACCTCCATTTTTCATCTTCTGCTTCATATTTTTACCTAGAGTTTTAAGAAGAAGAGCTGAACCTCTCTTCCCATTTTTTAGTACACTCTCTATCTCTGCTTCTTTTTTTGTTGATGGTGCAGCAAAAAGTATGCAACTACTGAGTGTAATATATGTGATATGTTTTAAAATATTCATTTTTTCTGTTCCTATTTTGTCAATTTTGTATCAAATTATAGCAAGACTTAGAATATTTTAATGCAAATTTTACTATAATCTCGACATTATTTTAAGACAGGGAGCTCTTCTATGCCAGAATTGTTTACATTTTTCGGACTTGTTACTCACGATAAAACGTTTATATACATCACACATATGCTACTTTCAGCAGGTATTGCTTTACTTTTAGTAAAGCTTGCTATGTCTAATCTTCAGGTTGTTCCAAGAGGAACACAGAATATTATGGAAGCATATATCGGTGGTGTTTTAAAGATGGGAACTGATGTTATGGGTCAAGAGGCTGCACGCCGCTACCTTCCATTAGTTGCAACAATTGGTCTTTTTGTTGGTATCGCTAACCTAATAGGTGTTGTTCCAGGTTTTGAAGCACCAACTGCATTCTTAGAGATGCCACTTACACTTGCTCTTGTGGTGTTTGTTTACTACAACTTTGAAGGTATTCGTCGTCAAGGTGTTGTTAAGTATTTTAAACACTTTTTAGGTCCAGTTTGGTGGTTATACTGGTTAATGTTCCCAATTGAAATTGTTTCTCACTTTTCACGTTTAGTATCACTTAGCTTCCGTTTATTTGGAAATGTTAAAGGTGATGATATGTTCTTAATGGTAATCTTAATGTTAGCTCCATGGTTACTACCGATGATTCCATTTGCACTTTTAACTTTTATGGCATTCCTACAAGCTTTCATCTTTATGATGCTTACGTATGTTTACCTTGGTGGTGCAGTAGCTGTTGACGATCACTAGGCTTTAGTGAAATGCAAAAAGATATATATGATAGAATCATAGGCTTTTTGCAAGGAGCATCATGGGCAATAGTTCTCTTTGGTGCTTTCTTTACTTTTAAATTTTCCATAATATTTGGATTTTCTCTCGCTATCTTTCTCACAGTTTTTTTTATTATCACTTCTCTTTTTTTGATTTTAGCTCTTGATGCATTTTCAGTAAATAGGGAGAGACTACAAGAGTCAAAAAAACAGACAAAACTTCTCGAAAAAATATACTCAAAACATACTAAAGCTTAATATAATTTCCTATACTGTAAACTCTAATTATGAGATTAAGTGCAGAAGAACAAAGCAGTATAAGTACTAACTTTAAGCAGATATTCCCCTATTCAAAACTTTACTTATTTGGTAGTAGGATTGATGATAAAAAAAAAGGTGGGGATATTGACCTTTATATTGAAACAAACAGTGATGATTATAGCTACTCAAAACTTTTGGATTTCAATGCCTCTGTACAAGCTGAAATAGGTGAACAGAAAATAGATATAGTTGTAAATAAATTAGACAAAAACTTAAATAAACCCATATATGTTAATGCAAAAAAACAAGGAATACTGCTTGGATGAATTAGAGCTAAAACTTCAAAGTGCAATAGATGAAGAAGAGAAACATTTTAAGAGATTTTTTAGTGCTTGTGGGAAACTGGAGAGTGCTTTTCCCTTTAATGCTCAAACACTCGAAGATGAAGATAGTGTCGAGCATTTAGACCAAATGACTTGGCGTTTTGTTAAGATTCAAGACAGCATAGGCAGAAGGTTTATCCCTTATGTCATAGAGTACAAC
>JAYEGD010000272.1:0-8856 GCA_034658915.1 Campylobacterota bacterium
CATATTTTTAGATGTTGCATCATACTCAAAGCTTACATGTAAACCTTTTAAATCTTCATGTTTTAGGTTAAAGCCATCGTCAATTATTGCAATTTTAATGCCTGAGCCTTTTGCATTACTATACATACTTGTTAAATTAACATCTGAAATATCATAAGACTCTTTTTTATTTGAAGTAACTTTTTGGAGCATATTGGGTTGAGCATAGATGATGTAATCTTTAAGTGCCAACTCTTGTGAATATTGCAAAGAGTTGTTGCTATCTACTAAGTATAGGTTGCTGTTTTGTAAAAATGCTAGCTCTTTTACCTCTACATGTAATCTATTTTGAAGAGCCGTCTTACTCAGTGCAGACTTAACAATTACACCTGAAACAATTTTTAATTCATTACCATCTACATGTAAAGGTTTGTTGAAGTTAATGACATACTCATCTTGTGAAAAAAGAGTTGAGATAATAACTGTTAGTAGTAATAATTTAAGATACATTATCATCACTCATTAAACTTCCTTATCTCATATTTTAACTAAATAAGTGTTTGATAGAAGTAAAATTATTTGTAATCATTCAGCGACAGATGAATATTAAAATTGTTTATGACTACAAAAGCCTGATATATTTAATCATATTTTCTCCTAAATTATAAGTGTAACTTTTTTATAACAAACCTGTTATCAATCGTAGAACTTTAGTAAAAACTGCTATAATCATAAAAAAGAAAAAAGAGTCTATTATGCTAAAAAAACTACCTTATGGATTGAGTGATTTTAAAAGAGTTAGAACTGAAAATTGGTATTATATTGATAAAACAAGATTTATTGAAGAGATAGAAAAAGAGCAAAGTTTCCTATTCTTTTTACGCCCACGAAGATTTGGTAAAAGTTTAACTATCGCTATGCTTGGAGCTTATTATGATGTATATTATAAATCTCAATTTAATGAGATATTTAAAGATACATATATATATGAAAACTCAACACCTCTGAAAAACAGCTTTTATGTAATGAGATTTGATTTTAGTGCAGTCGATATTACTGACTATAAAGAGAGTTTTAAAAATCACATTAATTTAAAAATAGACGGTTTCATTAAAAAATACAATTTAGATTTAGAGATAAATTTAAATAATCCTATTAATAGACTAGAAACACTGATAGATTATTGTTCTAGCCATCAACTCCCAATGTATATTCTAGTAGATGAATACGATAACTTTGTAAATAAACTGTTAGTAGAAAATATTGAACAGTACAAAGGTTTAGTTACCACAAACGATGCTTTTTACAAACAGTTCTTCACAACTCTAAAAGTAGGAACAAGCGATAACAATAGTGCTATTAAAAAGATGTTCTTTACAGGCGTTTCACCTTTAGCTCTGTTTGATGTTACAAGTGGAAGTAATATTGGTAAAAATATCTCTTTAGATGAGACTTTTAATGATATGGTTGGGGTTACTAAAAGTGAGTTAAAAGATTTCATCACTTACTATGGCTTAAAAGAGAGAGAAGACTCTATCATTGCTAGATGTGACAATTGGTATAATAGCTATAGGTTTAACAAAAATGTAGAACATACTATTTACAATAGTGATATGATTCTTTACTATTTAGACTCTATCATTAGAAAAAACGAAGAACCAGACCAACTCATAGACGTAAACGTAAGAACAGACTACTCCAAACTTAAATTTCTAGTCTATACTAACAAAAAACTAAATGGTAACTTTGACCTACTTAGCAGACTGATTCAAGATGAGAAAGTAACCATTACAAACATAAAAGATAACTTCTCAGCTTTTGAGATGTTAGAGGTTGAGAACTTTAGTTCCTTGCTCTTTTCATTAGGGTTTATTACAATAGAGAAATATAGAACTTCTATAAATTTAAAAATACCTAACCAAACTATTAAAAAGATAATGGCTGATTTTATATATAGTGCATATAAAGATATAGACTTTAACCTTAGACTAGATAAGTTTAACAACCACCTTTCAGACTTTGGATATGAAAAAGATTTAACTGTTTTCAGATACCTAAACGAAGAGGTAGAAGCCCAATCAAGTATTAGAGACTACATTGATGGAGAGAGCTTTATAAAAGGTTTTTTAGTTGCTTACCTCTCTCTTAATCCCTACTATGAAGTAAAAACAGAAGTAGAAGTTACTAAAGGGTTTGTAGATATACTGCTTAACCCTAGTATGGTAGAGATTCCTTATGGTGGAGTTATAGAGCTTAAATATATTTCTAAATCTAAATATAGTGAAGAGCTTAGAGATGAAAAAGTTAAAGAGGCTACAGAGCAGTTAAATAGATATGATGTTGCAACAATAGATAGCCTTAGAGATAAACCGTTTGTTAAAATTGTTTTGGTTTATTGTGGGTGGGAGTTGGTCTGTTGTGAAGAGGTTTAGGGTTTTAAGCTCTACATGTAGAGCTTAAAAAGAGTACTTAAATCCACCATTAACATTAGAGCCAATACTGTTATCAATCGTAGAGCTTATACCTGATTGTCTAATATCTGTTTTATGATTCATAACTTGTAGTTGATAAAGAGCAAATATTGAGAATGAGTCATTAATAGCGTAGTTAATACCTGCGTTTACACCACCTAAAAATGAGCCAGAACTAACACTTTTTTGAACTACTGTTACTATGGGACTTTTGTCCCATGTTAAAGTTGAGTAACCAGCTTGTATGCCAACAAATGGTGTAAACTCTGATTTATTGTAAATATTGTAGTTAGCCTCTACATAGACGTTATCTAAATGAATATCATTAAGCTGAACCCTTTGGTAGTTAAGAGCAAATGCAAGAGAATCAAAAGCATTTAAACCAGCACTTATGACACCATTGTAGCCATTACTATTTAGATCTTTTGTATATGTCGCACCATCTTTTGATATAGAGAGATGAGAATATCCACCACCAACACTTATGAAATAATCTTTAGTGTTAGACTCATTTGCATGTAGAGAGCTTAGTAGTGCTAGTGTGCTAATTGTTGTTAATATTTTTTTCATTATAACGCCCTTTGTATATGAGCTTCACCACTAACGACACAAATCTTTTTTGTACCATCAGCTGAAGATATAACTTTTATAACTGTTTGAGAAGATGAATCGTCTTTGATTATGTCATTATCTTTAAGCGTAACATACGTTTCGCATGCCGAAATATTTACATCTTCAGTAGCAGCAGTAGCTCCTGCGGATGATGTTCCAATTGTTGTAGTTGTAGTTGTTGGAGATGAAGCAGAAGCTCCACTCTCATTTACATATACAATGTTACCACTATTGTCTGTAAAAACAGCATTTGAGCCACCATCACTGCCACATCCAGCAATGAGTAGAGCTAATATAATTGTTGAAACTAATAATTTAAAATTTTTCATCTTATCTCCTAAAGTTTTAAGTCTGAATTTAATGGTGCAATTGTCTGTGTAGAGATTATTCCATTGTCATCTTTAATTGTTATGTTGCTATCTTGAGGGAAAGTAACTGTAGCATTATATAGTTTGATTTCCTTACCATCTTTATCAAAGAATTTAATTTCACTTTTTGCTCCAACAAATGTTTTAACAACTGCTTTAACTCCATTTGAATCAGTTACATCTGTCTCAATTTCACCTTTGTCATTAAGCGTTGTTGTTGCACCTTGGTATTGTGAAGTAACAGTTGTTGTACCATTATTTTCTGCACCACCAGAGTCTTTAGAGTTGAATTTTACAATGTGCGTTGCATAACCATCTTTATCAACTTCAGCTTTAAATACTGCTGTAGTATCGCCAATTTTTTGAGTTGTATTTGTCTCTATTGAGCCATCTTCTTTAATCTCTGTGTATGCACCTGTAACATTAAAGTCTGCTTTTACTTCAACATCTTTTCCATCGGCATCTGTAAATTTCATACTGTGAATTGCACCAGCTGAACTTGTTGCAGTTACGGCTAAATCTACTTTTGTACCTAAATCGTTTGTTTTTGAAACAGATGTTACAACTTGAGCTTCTCCATCATCATCTTTTTCTACTACTGTTTTAGCACCAATAATTTTAGAGACTGCTTCAACGACTGCTTCAACTGCATTATTAAAGGCATCTACTATTTTAGCTTTTAAGTAGTGAGTTGCACTACCATCTTGGGCTGCTGTTGTGTTTACATCAATATTGTTTAAAGCAACTTTAGTAACAACACCGCTATCCATCAATGTTGTCTCTGAGCCCTCTATTTCAGATGTTGCTTCTGTGCTAACTCCATCTTCACTTACTATTTTATGAGTAGTGAAGCCATCTAGTCTTGTTGCTGTCTCTATTGTAAGTCCCATCTCTGTTTCAGATATAGCTTTAAAACCATCTCCGTTATTAATAATAGTTGGTGATGCTTTTGTTTCACTGTTCACAACTGTTTTATAATCCGTAGAGCTTTGAACCTCATAACTTGTTGGATTGTAATTAACAGGTACTGCTATAAGTTCATCACCTTCAACTTTCTTACTTCCAAACTCTCCAGCTTTTGCAACTGTAACTAAAGTTCCCTCTAAAACCCACTCATCATCTCTTTTGATATATTTTTGAGTTGTTAAAGTTCCATCACAAGATAGTGAGGTAACTAGTTTGTAATCCTCTCCACTTTCACTAAAGAATGAGTCATTAGTTATATCTCCATCACTACTTACAACGGTTAATGTCCCTGGTGTTGGTGTAAAGATGTTAGATGCATTATTCTCTGTTGCATTAAAAATTGAGAATGTCTGCATACCGTTTTGTTTAGTTGTTGTAGTTATGTTAATGTCTCCACATGTACTAGGTGCTGGTACACTTATTTGTGCAGAAGTTCTCACATTTCCACTCTCATCTATTGTTGTGTTTGAGTCAGTTACATTAAACACTGTTTTACTAACAACACCATTTACAACGCTTTGTGTAGTCACATTGCCATCTGCTGGAACAATATCTACAGTTGCATTCCCTGAGCTAATATTTAGCTTACCATTTTCATCAAAGTCATAAGAGGCTGTTGCATCTTTTACATCAACAGTTGCTTTTGTGACAAGTGGATTAGCTGCTTTGTACTCAATGTGTGAGTTGTATGGCTGAACTGATACTTTCATATCTGCTCCAAACTCTTCACCGCTACGAATTGTTACATTTCCATCATTTGGAGTTATCCATCCATTTGGAGCTGTTATGTTTGAGTCAAATGTTTGACCTAGTCTATCGTAATATCTATTAGTGTATGAGCCATCTTCATTTTCATTATTTCTTATCTCATTTAAAATAAGCTCTTCACCTACTTGAAGCTCAAAAGTAGGTTTGATTGTCTCAACACCATTAGTTATCTCAACAACAACAGCTTTATCAACTCCTGATTTATTATCTTTACTCACTAGCGTATATGTAAATGATACACTGCTATCAAGAGTGCTTATTGGTTTAATTATTGGCGCTGATACTGAATCAATCAGTTCAGAATTAGTTGATGGTGTAACTACTAAGTCATTTTGTGCATCACTATTTGTTTTAACAATAAACTCTACTGTTAATGGAATGTTGTTAGTAATACGCTTGATACCACCTAAAGTAGATGCTAAGTTCATATCTATGCTATCTGGTTTTCCATCATTGTCGCTATCTTTTGAGCCCTCTGTTTTATCGCTTATTCCATCATTGTCAGAGTCGCTATCATTAAAGTTAGCTATGCCATCACCATCATAGTCACTACTTCCCTCATCTTTATCGCTAATTCCATCGTTGTCATTGTCATCATCTAAATGATTTAAGATGCCATCATCGTCAAGGTCGTTATTTCCACTGTTTTCATCATTATCAGAAACTCCATTTCCATCACTATCATCACTTATGTTGTTAATATCTGTAACAGATATCTCAAGATCTCTTGTCTTTACAAGTCCTATGTCATTAGTAGCTTTAAAAGTCACATTGTAAGTGTTGTCACCATTTTCATCTTCAGGATTTTCATAATCTTTAGCTGTTGTAAAACTCAACATATTTGTTGTAGCATCAAAGTTAAAGTATTGTCCATCAGTAGTAGATGTATCTACATCATATTTATACTCATTAGTTTTAGTTCCTGGTAGTGTTAAGTCAATTGTAGCGTTACTATCATTCTCATTAATTGAGTAGTATAGTGTTTTTTCAGCTTCAATGTTATCAACTCTAAATTTAGCTTCGTATGAGTTAACGCTGTACAACTCACCATCACTTACTCTAAATTTAAATAGATCTAGTGAAGTTGTTAGAGCTGCTGGGTTGTATTTTAGTTGAGCTAAATCAGTTGCATTTATCTCTTCATTAATCTCTATTTGTCTTCCATTTAGCTCTAATGAACCTACTGGAAGTGACTCTACTTTAATAGTTTTTAGAGAGTCTTGAGTATCTATATCGTTGAATACAAAGTCTGTTGCACTAAATGTAACTATTGTGCTATCTGTAATATTTTGACTGAAACTTTCTGATGTTGGTGCATCATTTACATTTGTTAAATTAACTTTAAATGATGATTGTGTCTGCTTACCATTAGAAGTTGCAATTACTGTTATGGTTACTTCGCCTGTTGCATCTTTTTGAGGTGTTACATCAAGACTACCTACACTTGTAATTTTAGCTTTTAGTTTACTCTCATCACTAGATGTAACCTCATAAGTTATGTAGTCTCCCTCAACATCTTTACCTTTAAATAGAACACTTTGAGGTGAGCTATCTTCTTTAACGTCAATATCTTCAATCTTCTCAATAGTTGGTAAGTCATCAACTGCAACTACTTTTAGCTCAAAATCTTTTGTTGAAGTTGTGTTTCCATCATCTACAATAACAGTGACTTTTGTAGTTCCATTAGCATTTAAAATAGGCTCTACATGTAGAGTGTTATTTGTGTTTGTAATAGTAGCTGCATCTTTATTGCTAGATAGTATCTTGTATGTTAAGTTGTCCTTATCTACATCGCTTGCACTTATGTTGATATCAAATGCTTTAAAGTCTTCTGCTTTGTTAATAGCCCCTATCTCTTCAATAATTGGTTTGTCATTAATTGGCGTGATGCTTACTTCAAACTCTTTTTCAACAGGTGTTGTTCCATTATCTACTACAACTTTTGCTTT
The DNA here is from genome assembly GCA_034658915.1 of Campylobacterota bacterium. GTDB lineage: Bacteria > Campylobacterota > Campylobacteria > Campylobacterales > Sulfurimonadaceae > JAYEGD01. The sequence goes on from JAYEGD010000272.1 coordinate 7,114, forward strand.
TGTTGTTCCAAAAACATCTGGTTTAGATTTTAGTGTTAGTGTAAAGTCGCCATCTTTTGTAATTGTTGCAGGCCAGTTTTGAACAACTTCTGCTAAGCTTGGGTTATCTAGTGTTACAGTGATGTTAAAGTCTTCACCATCTCCACTAACACCCTCTAGTGTTACATTGTAGTCTTCAAAATCTTCACTTAAATCTACTTTTTTATCTACACTTAGAGTTGGGAAATCTACAACTGCTGGTACTTGGATTGTAAAGCTTGTGCTATTTTTTAGACCATCTCTATCTTCAACTTCAACATTTACTTCAGCACTACCAAATTTGTCAGCAACTGAATTAACTCCTAGACTTAATGCATCTTTGTATTGTGTTGCATTTAGAGAGTTACTCCAAGTAGGTTTTAGTGTAATAATATTGCTGCTTGTAGTAGCTGTTACATTTAACTCATCTAAGTCAATATCACTCACATTTACATCTACACTAAATGGTGCAAAATCTTCCTCTTTGTTGAAGTTTTCAATAGCCTCAATTTGTGGTGCGTCATTTACAGGAAGAACATTCACAATAAATGTTTCTGTAGATTCTTCCTCTCCATCACTAGATGTAACACTTATTTCAACTTCACCATAAGCATCTTTTTGCGTCTCTATTGCATATTTTACTCCACCTAGTTGAGCATTAGAGTCAATCATACCATTCCACAACGGTAGAACTTTTAAAATAGAGGTGTCGTTTGATTCCATAGCAACACTTATGTCACTTAACTCAGCATCACCTACTAGAATTTTTTTAGTCTCGTTGCTATCTTCTGTTACGTTAATATCTTCTACATTCATAAACACAGGTGCATCATTTACAGGTGCTATGTTTAAGTTAAATTTCTCTGTAGTGTTTAAGTCTTTTGAGTATGCTGTTAATGTAACCTCTACACTTCCGTTAAAGTTGTATGTTGGTTTGAATATGATTTGATTATTTATAATAAACGCATCAACATCTTCACTATCTGTTTTTACCTCATAAGTAATTTTGTCATTTTCTACGTCAGTTCCTACAATATCTATAAACTGTTTGTTGTAAGCCTCTGCCATAGTTGAGTTTAACTCAGAGATATTGTAACCTATGAACATATCGTTATGGTCTTCATTTAGGTTTAGATCTGCTATCTCTTTTAAAATAGGAGCATCATCAACATTTTCAACATATAGACTCAATTTAGCAGACTCTTTACTGTAATCAACTCCATCAAAAACGTAGTATTCAAACTCTACATTTTCACCAGAGAAGTTAGCTTCTGGTTTGTATTTCAGCTTAGTAATATCTGCTGTAAGAATTAGCTCACCATCACTATAAGGCTCATCATTTAAAATAAGTTCGCCAACTAAATTCGTATTAAATAGCTTAACACCCTCTAGTTTTTTACCCTTTGTAAGTAGCGTATTGTTTGAGTCAACATCACTAAACTTAAACGCCTCAGGAGTAAATGTAAAAGTTGTATCTTCTAACATTTTACTATTGCTATCATTTGCAATTGGCACAGAGTTATTTGGTATTACATTGATTGTAAAATCTTTTCTTGATGTTGTGTTGCCATCATTTACAGATATGCCTATAGTAGCGGCTCCACTTTGTTCACCTACTTTAGTAACTTTAACCTGATAACCAGAAGTTCCTTCTTCTGTAGCTGAAGCAGAACCTATAGTACTCTCTAGGGCAAACACCATCTCGTAGCCATAGTAAGTTCTGTT
>JAYEGD010000273.1:0-8708 GCA_034658915.1 Campylobacterota bacterium
GGAACTACCATCGCACCTATTATATAGACTATTTCAATGATGTATGGTGTGATAATTAAATCAAATGAGAAAAATGATGTAAAAAAGTTCATAAGAAATTATAGGCTATTGATTTTTCATAAAATATCTTACAACACCATCTGCTAAACCATTAGCAATATATCCTTGATACTTTTTATTTATTAAGCGTTTTGCCTCTCTAGGATTAGAGATAAATCCAACTTCTACTAAAACAGCTGGCATTTGAGCACCAACTAGAATCCAAAAAGGACCCTCTCTTACGCCCCCATCTCTAACATTATCATATTTTGATCTTAGGCTAGAGAGCATAGATTGTTGTAAATCTATACTTAACTTATTAGATGCAATTATTTTTTCACGATTTAAAAAGTGTAAGAAGTTATTTTTTGCAAATGAACTCATATCTTCTATCTCAGCTCTGTTCTCTGTTGCTGCTACTCTATCTGCTCTTGATGATCTTGATGGAGAGAGAAAATATGTCTCTACTCCATAAGCTTTATTGACATTGCTTGTTTTTGGAATTGAGTTTGCGTGTATAGATATGAACATATCTGCATTTTTATTATTTGCATATTTTGTTCTTTTTTTTAATTTAATATATTTATCTTTACTTCTTGTCATATAGACCTTAAAGCCCAGTTTTTTTAGTTTATTTCTCAGTTTTAAACCAATTGCCAAAACTATTTTTTTCTCTTGATATCTTTTGTACCCAACTGCACCAGAGTCCCTTCCTCCATGACCGGGGTCAATTACAATAGTATATTTACTGTACGCTTTGCTATAAGCAATAGGCTTTGTTTTAGTTACTTTTTTCTTTTGTGGGATAGCTTTTGGTGCTTTAACAGCCTTTACATGTAGATCAATTGTTAAAGTCTTACCATCTATTTCATAGTTGATTTTTAGAGATTTACTGTTTTCTATAACCATTCTTGAAACTTTTGGTTTAAATTGGGCTAGACGTATTTTAGTTATCTCTTTATGCTTGAGAGTTTTAATATTTCCAAGTGCGCTATTAATATCAAAAATATATCTGTATCTTTTTTTTGAACTGTTTATTATTTTAAAGTAGTTGACATCTTTCGATGATAGTGCTGAACTGAACTTTAAAACAAGAGTGGAGCCACTCCAAGAAGCAGATAGAAGTCTCTTGTTTTTACTTATTTTTATCTTTTTATTTTTTGTAGTCTCTTTTTTAGATGTTTTAGAACTCTTTGAAGATGATTGAGCCGTTTTTTTAGAGTTAGCATTACTCTTTTTTAGCTCTTTTTTATATCTTTTAACATCAATATGTAGTTTTTCACCTGCGTCAATAATACCATTTAAAGAGCGTTTTTTTAACTTAGTATCAGAGTTCATAATGGCTCTTAAGTATATGTTTTTGTACTCATTGTAAGCTCTAAAAATTTCTGTCTTATTTTTACTTTTTAACATTAAATCTGCTCGACTCATTGTCTCATCTGTAGGCTTTGCACTAAGACTACATGTAAATAAGAAAAGTGCGAAAAAGATTAATTTTAACAAAAACAGTCTCTACTTAGTTAAAATACTCATCAACTCTTTGACGCTGATTATTTTATCTACTTTGTAACCATTTGTTCCTGAGAAAAATAGTCCACTCTCTAAATTACCCTCATAAGCATCGCTTAGTCTATCAGCAATACAAAAACCAACTGCTTTTGCCTCTTCTCCTCTATGACAAGGTGAGACACAATTAGATATACACTTTACTTTTGGAGCCGTACCATTTTCTATGCTCTTTTGTAAATTTGTCATTACACCTTGAGCAGGGTAGCCAACAGGCGATTTCATTAACTGAATATCATCCTCTTTAGCATCAACTAAAACTTTTTTCATAACTTCAGACGCATCACACTCATTCGTTGCAATAAAGCGTGTCCCCATTTGAACACCACTAGCACCCAATGCTATCATATTGTCAATATCAGCTCTATCCCAAATACCACCAGCTGCAATCACAGGAATATCTCCCCATTTTTTTGCCTCTTCTACTACTGGTTTTACTAAGTTTTCTAGTTGATTTTGGGGCAATTTACACTGCTCATACGTAAATCCTTGATGACCACCACTCTTTGGACCCTCTAAAACGACAGCGTCAGGAATTCTATCGTAGCGCTGTTTCCATCTTTTACAAATTATTTTTAGAGCTTTAGGCGAAGAGACAATAGGAACAAGTGCAACATCAGGATAATCCTGCGTAAATTCAGGCATATTAGTAGGAAGCCCCGCACCTGTAATTATGATGTTAATACCAGCTTCACAAGCATCTTTTACAACTCTTCCATAATCATTAATAACATACAAAATATTTGCAGCTAAAGGTTTGTCACTACAAATTTTTCTAGCATTTTTAACTATTTCAAAGAGTGCATCTCTTGAGTAAAAATTAGTTGCTTCACTAGGTCGTGAAGATACCAGTTTATGCGCAAAACTTCTATTGTTGTAGTAGCCTGTTCCAACTGCACTAATAACGCCTAAACCACCCTCTTGAGAGACACTACCAGCTAATTGATCCCAGCTAATTCCAACACCCATTCCACCTTGAACTATTGGTTTTTCAACTCTATATTTACCTATTTTCAATGGTTCTAGTTTCATTACTTAGCCCTTATCTTAGCAAATTTTCTTTTTCCTACTTGAACAATATATTCACCAGCTTCTAGTTTTAACTGCTCATCAATAATTTTTACTTGATCAATTTTTAGTGCGCCTTGTTTTATATCTCTACGAGCTTGTGATGTAGATGGCTCTAGTTTACATGTAACTAAAATAGCAGCAATCCAAGTTCCTGCTTCAACTTCAAAACTCTCAATATCTGTTGGAATTTGAGATTTAGCATGAACTCTTTCAAACTCTGCTTGAGCCTCTAGTGCTAACTCGTTTGTATGAAATCGCTCTGTTATCTCTAATGCTAGTGCCTCTTTAACTTTTTTTGGATGTTTTGAACCATCTTTAACACCATCTTGAAGCTCTTTAATCTCTTTTAGTGTTTTGTTACTTAGCAGCTCATAGTATCTCCACATTAAGTCATCTGAAATACTTAAGATTTTTCCAAACATATCTTTTGGAATTTCTGTTACACCAATGTAGTTATCAAGACTTTTACTCATCTTGTTAACCCCATCTAGCCCCTCTAAAATAGGCATCATCAGTACAGATTGCTCTTTACCAACACCATATGAGCGTTGAAGATGTCTCCCCATTAATAGGTTGAATTTTTGGTCTGTTCCACCTAGTTCTATATCACTTTTTAGATGAACACTATCGTACCCTTGTAAAAGAGGGTATATAAACTCACTAATAGAAATTGATGTTCCATTTTTGTAACGTTTCTCAAAATCATCACGCTCTAGCATTCTTGCAACATTGTAAAGTGTTGTAAGCTCTAGCATACCAGCTGCACCTAGTGGATTAATCCAAGTAGAGTTAAATACAACTTCTGTTCTACTCTCATCTAATATTTTGAAAACCTGCTCTTTGTAGCTTTGTGCATTAATCTCTATCTGCTCTTGTGTAAGAGTTTTTCTTGTTTCACTTTTTCCTGTTGGGTCTCCAATTTGTGCGGTAAAATCACCGATTAGAAATTGAATTTTTGCACCATACTTTTGAAATATAGCCAATTTTTGTAAAAGAACAGTATGCCCTAAATGTAAATCTGGTGCTGTTGGGTCAAACCCAGCTTTTACATAATATTCATTACCATTTTCATAATAATCTTTTAAAAGTTTTGTAATGCGCTCTTCATCTATTATTTCGGCACATCCACGTTTTATCTCGTTTAACGCTTCATTTATCATATATACTATCCGTTTTTAGTTTATTAATTATATTTTTATGTTTTATAGGCATCATCACTTCGGATGAATTGTATAACTTTTATCTTTTGTTCTATTTTAGCACGTAATCTATTAAGGTCTGCTTCTGAACTTTGAAGTTCAATATCACAATATCTTACATACTCTTCTACTTCATGACCTAGTTTAATAGATATGATATCAATATCTATGCTTGCTAAAAAGGTTAAAAATATTGCTAAAGCCCCTTTAGAGTTGTGCATACTTGCAATTAATTGGTAATGATAAAGAGATTTTGATGCCCATCTAACAAAAACCATTGGTCTATTCTCTTCTATCATATTTAGTGCATTCTTACACATTTTATGATGTACATGTACACTACCTTTTTCAATAAATGCAACAATTTCATCACCTGATTTAGGATGACAACAGTAGTCAAAAAATAGATTGTTAACTGCAGAGTTATGGAAAAACTCTAATCCACCAAAAATGTAAGGCTTTAGTTTAAAACGATTTTTTGTTAAAAATGCTTTAAAACGGCTATTTTGCCTTACATCATCACCATATCTGTGTATTATCTCTTTTAAGAAGTCTAAATCTGTTGTAATTTTACAACGATTTTCTGTAAAGTTTTTGCCCTCACACCACTGTGTCATAATCCATGGTTCTAGTCCCATAATATTAGATACAATATTTAGCCCAACTTTCTCATTAATTAGTTTAATGCGACTATTACAGTTAGCTTTCATATTAGATTTTGCTCTTGATGTTTTAACTGCATCAATCCAGCTACATCTTGTTATTTTTTGATCTGTTGTCAAAATTTGAACAATATCGCCATTGTGTAGCTCTGATAGTAGTGATGCTCTCTTTTTATTAATTAAACACCCCTCAGCACCATCTCCTACTTCACTATGAACACTATACGCAAAATCTAATGCAACTGCTCCACGAGGTAGTGTGAAGATTTTCCCATTTGGAGAGAATATGCTAATATCTTCACTATATAAATCATTTTTAATAAGCTCATAAAAATCTTCTACACTCTCATTTTGGTACTGTAAGTTATTTAACCAATCTAAATTAACACTATCACTGCTTGTTTGTCCGCTCTTATATTTCCAGTGAGCTGCCACACCTAATTCTGCTGTTTTGTGCATATCATAAGTTCTAATTTGAACTTCATAGATAGCTGAGTCAAAAAATACTGAAGTGTGTAGAGTTTGATAGCCATTATCTTTTGCTATGGCAATATAGTCTTTAAATCGAGATGATAGTGGTTGATAGTTTAAGTGAACAATTCCCAAAGTTTTATAACAATCAAGTGGCTCTTTAACCAATATTCTAATGGCAAGAAGATCAAGAACTTCATCAATTCCAATACCTTTTCTTTGTATCTTTAAGTAGATAGAGTAGTTATGTTTAATACGACTCAATATTTCAAAGTCGTCACTACAAAAGCCGTGTTGTAGAAGTTGTTTCTCAATGTTTTGTCTAAAGCTATTTAATCTTAACTCTATTGAGGAGTAGTTCTCATTCATATAGTTTTTAATTTGTGCTTGTTCTATTGGAAATAGATAGTGAAAACTTAAATCTTCAAGGAGATTTTTTAAAAATGAGATACCTAGCCTATGAGCAATTGGAGCATAAACTACAACTGTTTCTTCAGAAATACGGTGCTGTTTTTCAGGCAAAAGTGCGTCAAGTGTGAGCATATTGTGAAGTCTATCACATAGTTTTACAACAAGAACTCTCACATCTTGAATGGAAGCTAGAAGTAATTTACGAAATGAGAGAGCTGAGGCTACAAGCTTTTCATCACTTAGTGATGGTGTTAAATTCTCATCTCTTAAATTAACAATTTTAGTTAACCCCTCAACCAAATGAGCAACATCTTTTCCGTACTTTTCAACAATAATCTCAATACCATATTGTGTATCTTCAACAACATCATGTAGAAGAGCAGCAATTGCCATAGACTCATCATTGGTAATGTTTGAGACAATAGCACTAACTAAAATAGGGTGAACTATGTATGGTTCACCACTCTTTCGTTTTTGATGTTCATGTGCTTTAATGGCAAATGCAAGGGCATCTTCTAACCTATCTGTTTTTTTAATAGATTCAAAAAGATATGCAGTTGCGTCATCAATGTTATTTATTAACTTAATACGCTCAGTATCAACTTTTGTTTTAGGCATCTGCTACTCAACTCTTATTTATTTAAAGCAAAGCCTTTGATTTTTACTAAACCCTCAGCTATTTCCATTAGTGCTAAATCAGCTGATTTAATATTTTTTGAAGCAATATTCAGTTTGCTTGGACTTCCAGCTTCTAGCTCTATAGCACGAGCAGACACCGCTAGTGATAATTGATAACGATCTATATCTGCTATTTCTAACGCTTTTGCTGTTAACTCTTCTGTTCTCATATGTTTATCCTTTTACTTATTTTATTACGTAAAATGAGCTAAGCTCATTTTTCTTGTAGGAATGAAATTCCTACTACCTCTAAAGCTTTAAAAACTATGTTTTTAAGAAATAGTTTAACTTAAACTTTTTGCACTATCCCTAAAGCTTTAAAAACTATGTTTTTAAGAAATAGTTTAACTTAAACTTTTTTTACTATTGAGCATGTAGAGTGGTCACCATTTGCAATTTTTAGTAAATTACCTGGTGAGAACATGTCACATACAATAATAGGCAATAGGTTATCTTTTGCTAATGCTATAGATGTATCATCCATTACTTTAATGTGATCTTCTAATGCTTGTTCGTAAGATATTGTTGGTAATTTTACAGCATCATCAAACTTGTGTGGATCTTTATTGTAAACACCATCTACTTTAGTTGCTTTTATAATAATTTGCGCATCTATCTCAACTGCTCTAAGTGTTGCAGCCGTGTCTGTTGTAAAAAATGGGTTTCCTGTTCCTGCTGCAAAGATTACAACACGACCTTTTTCTAAATGACGAACAGCTTTGCGGTTAATGTATGGCTCTGCTATTTGTTCCATTTTAATTGCCGTTTGCATTCTAACTTCTAAACCAGCATGTTCACACGCCTCTTGCATTGCAACACCATTAATAACTGTTGCTAACATGCCCATGTAATCGCCTGATGTTCTTTTAATAATTCCATCAGCAGCGGCACTAACACCACGAATAATGTTACCACCACCAATTACAATGCCTACTTGTATATTTGCATCAACTAGCGATTTTATCTCACTAGCAATATATTTTAAGATTTTTGTATCTATACCATGACCTGCTTCACCTGCAAGCGCTTCACCTGAAAACTTTACTAAAATACGTTTTTGACTCAACTAGATACCTTTAATTTCAGAAATTTAGAGATTTTATCTAAATGTTACTTTAATAATGGTTAGCTACAATAGTGTTATGGATGAAAAAGAGGAAAATAGCAAAAAAAAATCAATTTTAGGCAAGGCTAAAGAGTCTATAAAATCAATTACTAATATACCATCAAAATCTATGGACGCAATAAAAGAGAAAATTAGAAAAAAGGCAATTGAAAAGGTTAAAGTTCGTCTTGATAGACGTGAGTTGAGTGTTGATGACTTGACACTTGATGAGTATGAAACGTTAATTGAGGAAGAGGAGAAAAAAATTAACGATACCATAAGAAATTGGTCATTTCGTGCAATTGCCGCTTATTTAGGCATTGATTTTTTACTCACATAATAGATGTTTAAATTCTTAGCAAAAAGTGCACTCTCATATACAATCTTTAAAAAGTATGGAGTTTTTATACTAAAAATATTTTCACTTCTAATAGCACTGATATTCATTTTTGTGCTATATAGTGATGTGATTAGCTACTTAAAAGATTACTATGAAGCATCAATAATTAATAATGTAGAGTCTGAATTAAAGAGTTACCATAACTACTTAACATACACACTTCTATTAAAATGGATTGTAGTTTTTTCAATTTTAGGTTTTATTATTAAGAGTGTATATACTACTTTTTTAAAAGATGAAAAAAAGCTAATAGATGAAAAAAAGCCAATAGGTAAACCAAAAGAAGAGTGTGAAGGGTCAAAAGAGAGAACTAAATCAACTTCTAATATAGATGAGATTGATGAAGTGATATTAAAAAAGAGAAAACTTAAAACAAAAGGTGATTCCATACTGGATAAAGCACAAACAAGAAAGGATAAAAAATAATGAGTTTTAAAAATATTGAGGTAAATTTAGAGACATTTATAGATACTCTTACATGTAATATAAATAGTAATAACGAGAAAATTAGTGAACTTTTAGCTGCTAAGAGCAAAACATACGCAAATTTTGTAAAGCCATTAGAGATGCTAGATGAGTATTTAGGGTACATTTTTACACCACTTTCTCATATTAATAGTGTTCAAAATACAAAAGAGACACAAGATATATACACCAAGGCTCTACCAATTATTACAGAGTACTCTACGAATTTATCTCAGAATTTAGATATTTATGAGGCATTTAAAGAGGTTGAAAAAGAGCCAAATTTAAATGATGAACAGCGAAGAGTAATTGAGTTGAATATACTCAATTTTGAGTTAAGTGGTGCAGCGTTAAATAAAGAGAAAAAGAGTAGGCTAAGTGAAATTAATTTAAGAAAAAGTGAATTAGCAAATGAGTTTTCACAAAATCTAATAGATGCAACAAATGAGTATGAGCTAATTGTTAGTGAAGATGATGTTGATGGTATGAGTGAAAACGAGAAGCAAAGCGCTGCCTTTGATGATAATGGAGAGACTAAGTATAAGTTTACTCTACAGATGCCATCATATATTGCATATATGACTTATGGTAAAAATTCTGAAATTAGAGAAAAACTTTATAAAGCTTACACAACACGCTCG
>JAYEGD010000274.1:0-8601 GCA_034658915.1 Campylobacterota bacterium
AATGAGAAGCTACAATCTGCTTCGTTAAAACCTCTTGAGGCACAATAAGTGCATCTGCGAGATTTTGCCTCACAGCTTATAGCTTCTCTTTTCATTGAATATGTCATCTATTATGGTCAGGCACTTATGTGAAATAAACATAGAAGGAGATATTTTGAGATATTTTAAGCTTTTAATTTTTACAATTCTTACATTAAAAACTCTAGTTGCAAGCGATGTTTGCCAAAATCCTTATGATGGGCTTATTGGTGTTACAGATGTTGAGATTGCCAATAAAACAGCTCAACTTGTTTTTAACAAATCAGGTGTACAGAGTCAAGCTGCTGTTGCACTAAAAGAGACACACTGCTTTAATGTTCTTGATTGGCAACGACTTAAAGAGGTTATTCAAAGAAATAAAATTGATTGGTCTGATTTGAAAAATAGTCAAGAACAACGCTCAAGACTTAAAAACCTCCTAGCAGTTGATTACTTTTTAGTTGTTTCAATTGCATCTTTTAGTGATGATACAGAGTTTTCAAACAGCTCTTTTTCAAAATCAAAAAAACAAGTTGTTAAAGTAAAAGTCAATTTAATGATTAAAGATGCTCTAACAAATGAGCTACTAGAGACAGTCTCATCAGATGGTGAAGCTAGCAAAAGTTTAACTCAAAGCTTAGGTTTTGGAGCAAGTGGTAATCCAACTGGTGAACTACCAAATAAAGCACTATCTATTGCAATTAACAAAGGAATTGATAAGCTAATTACTAGTGGTTTACCTGAACTATCTTCAAATAGTAAAAACTTTTCAGCTAAACCAATTTTAGCAACTCCGAGAAACAGAGAAGCTACACCGAAAGTACAAGAGACTCCAAAAGTTGTAAAAAAGAAAAAAGATCCCTTTTCTCTTCTTGCACAAAAATCATCTGCAACTAATTGTCCAGGAAAATGGATAAAAAGTAGAGGTGTAGCTGGACTTGAAAAAGGGAGCTATATAGCAAAAAAACGTGCGATTATGGATGCTTACAGAAATGCTGTAAGTAGAGGCTCTGGTGTAAGTATTGAAGAGTTTACACAAGCAAAAATGACACAAAGTATGTCTGATGTTTATAGTGTAATAAATAAAAAGGCTAAAGGATTTATTACTTACTATGAGATATTAAGTGATGGTCAAAAAAATAAAAGAAGCTATGAAGTAACCATGAAAGCGTGTGTAGCAGACAAAGAGGTACACGACTTCAACTTTGAAAATGGTCTAAAAATGTTCGTTCAGATGTTGGGTTCACCAACAGTATTGGTTGTTTTTGGTCAAGAGCGCTACTCTGAAGAGCAGTTAGTTGAGAAAACTATCCATAAAAAACACTCAACTGAGAAATATATTGCAAAAAAAGATGAGATGCAAATACGTTCAGTTGAAACTGCTGTCGCAAAAATTCTTAAAGAGTATGGTTATGAAGTCACAACATCTGATGACTTATCAAACAGAGGTATTGCAACGCAAGAAAAAATACTGAAAGCAAGAAAAGGTATCGGTGGAGCAGCAATTGAGTTTGCAAGAGATGCAGGAGCCAACATTGTAGTGAGTGGAAATATTGTTTATGCCTTGTCTCGTAGTGAGGTATCTGATGTCAGTGGCAAGCTTGTAACTGCTTCGATAAATGCTAAAGTTCTTATGCCTGGAAGTGGTAAAAGTGTTGGTATTTACAATGAACAAGAGCAGGCTTTTTCACTTTTAGATGACCAACTAACTGCTAAAGAGAATGCAATTAAAAAAACTGCTGCTACTTTAACAGACAAGATAGTATGGGATATTCCAAAATATCTTCTAGGTGAAGAGAGAGAGATAGAGATACAACTAAGTGGTGTTACCTACAGAGGTCTAAGAAATATCAAAAAAGTACTCAAAAGGCAAAAAGAGATTTTAGCGATAAGAGATACAAGCAAATGGAAAAAGACAAAAGGAAAAAGAGGAAAAGTTAGACTATTAGTTCAAACATCATATTTGGGTGTGACAGTTGATGACATAATAGATATTTTAGAAAAAAATAGAGTCAACATTGACATTAATGAGGCGACTGATTACTTCATTAATCTTTCGGTGATTTAATATGAAAACAATACTGTTGCTAGCGCTACTGTCACTCGTTAATATAAATGCTCAAGAGTGTGTTAGTTTTGAGGGTGTTAAAAATAGAGCTGTTGTAAAACCAATTATGTTACAACTTAATAAAATTGGAATTAACTCAAAAATAGATAGCTCTACATGTAGATACAAAATATATTTACCAATAGATGTACATGTAGAGAGTGTCTCAGACAATAGAGAGATTGAAGTCCACCTTAGAGTTCAAAAAGATGATAGTTTTATAGAGGAGCATCTATTACAAATTAGCGATACAAAGAGAAAGCTCTATGATTTTACTAAAAGTAATAAAAATGTTACAAAAAGTGTAATAAAAGAGCACTCTAGCATAATTGCAAAAACTATAAAAAATTTATTATTTTAAGTTAATATTAATGAGTAATGAGCCATAATGTGTTATAACAAATAAGGAGTTATATATGAAAAAGTTATTAATTGCTGCAGTTGCAGTAGGTATGGTTGCGTCAGTATCATTTGCAGGAAGTGCTAAGAACGTTTCAATTAATTCAGATGTTAAAGATGCTACAAATATGGCATTAGGTAAGCGTAATACTGCTGAACAAAACATACACTCTTTAGACGTTGGTGAGGGTGGCGATGTTGAGTATGTTTACATTAGAGGTAAAGCTAAAGATGTAAGAAATATTGCTATTGGTATGGGTAATAAAGCAACTCAAAACGTAGGTAGTGTAAAAGTTAGATAGTCATGAAAAAAGGACTACTACTTGTGGGGATATTTTTATCCTCACTACTCTTTTCTGGCGACTTAGATGATGGAATTGGCATCGACAGTGGTATTAGAAGTGGAAATGACTTACAAAAATCACTTAATGTGAAATACATTATTAGAAAAGCTAAAGCCAAATCTGCAAATAGTGAAGATGGTGATGGTAATATTGTTGGTGCTGAAGGTGCTGATGGTACTAATGTTGGTGGTGTAAATATGGTTGGTGGCTCAATTGGTGGTGACGTTTACATTATTCAAGATATCAAAGGTGATGTAACTACTCTCTCTCAATAATCTCTCCATGTAATATCAATAAAGTTAAATAAAACAATTAAAAGGTAAATTTTATGAAAAAAATATTATTCTTTACTGCAATAATTATTGCAATTTCTACACTTATTACAGGATGTTCTAACCCAAAAAATGTTGACATTAAATTAAAAAAAGAGAAAATTACTAAAAAACAGACAAACTACACTGCTTCACTTGATATATTTGGAAGAATGACAGAGATATATGCTTCTCGTTCAACAAGAATACAGAGCAAGGGTGTAACAGATGATACAGGAACTGCTCAATCTACTGGTGGCGAGATTCCAATAGATATTACAGAGATGATTAAAACAGCAATTAATAAAATTGGTGGAAAAGTACAATACATAGATTACGATCCATCACATATGAGCAATATGAGAGCATTGGGTTACTCAAGCTTTAACAATAAAATAATTCCAACACTTGTAGTCTCTGGTGGTATTACGGAGTATGACAGATCACTTGATGTTAGAGGAAGTGGCTCCGACTTTGGTGGAGAGGGAACATTTCAAGGACAAAAGATAGGTCTTGATATGGGTGATAGTGAAAAAGAGTCAAGATCAAATATTACCATTGACATAAGTTTAATAGACTTCCAAACATGGGCAATGATACCTAAAATGAGTAGCACTAATACCGTAAGTGTCTATAGTGGTATGGCATCATCTGAAATTGGATTCTCTATTGCTGCTGTTACTTTTGGACTAAATGGAAATGTTAAAAAAGTTCAAGGAAGACATGCAGCAGTGCGCCTACTAGTTGAACTTAGTGTAATTGAAGTTGTTGGTAGATATTTAGACCTACCATATTGGAAAGTTTTACCAAATGGTAAAGAGGATAAAGTTGTAATTAGATCTATATCAAAAAAGTTCATGAGAGCTAATGATGAAGATAGAATTGCTATGATTCAAAATGCACTATATTTACATGGATATGATGCTGATATGACAGGTAAACTAGATGCTGCAACAAAAGCTGCTGTTGATAAATATAAAAATAAAAGTGGCTCAAAAGTTGCTGGCTACAATACATTAGCTCTATTTAAAGAGTTGTACGTAAATGTACCTCTTGAAAATAATTTTAGAAGTACAAAAGTATTTTTTACACCATCTGTACAAAAATCACTATCTAAAGTTACTGGTTTAGTCAAATCTCCATCTCCTCAGGCTAAAACAAAAGCGCTAACTGCTCCAAAAAAATCTTCTGCTCCTAAGCCTAAGGTAAAAGTTCTTGCAAAGTCTTTACCTAAAGCTAAACCAATAATTGCAAAAGGTGTTTTTAGAAGTAAAAATGAGACAATGGCAGTTAATATGGCAACAAATATGGCTATTAACTCTTTGGCAAAAAGATTAGGTAAAGTTGTACAATCAGAGTATAGTAGTTTTATTAACGAAGATATTATGATGAAAATTACTACTAATGCAAAAAATATTGTTTCAGGATATGAGGTAATATCTGAAAAATACAACTACAAAACAGGAAAAGCTGTTGTTGA
Source organism: Campylobacterota bacterium (assembly GCA_034658915.1). Taxonomy (GTDB): domain Bacteria; phylum Campylobacterota; class Campylobacteria; order Campylobacterales; family Sulfurimonadaceae; genus JAYEGD01. The sequence goes on from JAYEGD010000274.1 coordinate 4,660, forward strand.
AATTAAACTTGATGGTGAAGTTATTGAAGCCGAGGTACAAAAACAATTACAACAATAAGAAAGATTAGATAGAAGAGCTTTAGCTCTCTTATCTACGCTATTATGAAAATAGTTATAATATCAGCACTTGTTATAAAATCTCTTCTTGCATTAACACTTAATGAGTACGTACACCTCTCTTTAGAAGATAGTAGTGACTCAAGAGTACTAGTTGAAAATGAGATGAACCTACAGTTAGACTACAATCTACAAAAAAACAACTACAACAGTAACTACTCACCAATATCCTCTATTAATGCAGACAAAAATAGCAACTCCATAAGGTTAGGGATGCAAGGAGAAAAAAGAAATATTTATGGTGGAGCTGTTTATGCTTCAATAGATGGTGCTAGAAACGATTATAAAGTAGTTAATGAAGCTCAATATGGCACATCACTAAATGTTGGGTATAGACAATCTCTTTTTAGAAAATTTGGTCAAGCGTACAATACAGTAGGATTAACAAGATCTAAAGAGAGGCTTAATTTAATAGATGTTTTAGATAGAGAGCAAAAAGCAGCAATTATTATAAAAGCTACAGAGTATTACTATGATGCAGTTTTAAATAGTGCAAAAATAAAAATACAAGAGAGTGCAGTTAAAAGGGTTAGTGGTGACTACAAAGGAGCTGAAGCTAAACAAAAGAGTGGTTTGGTTTCCAAAATTGATGTATATAGAGCAAAAATATCATATCTTGATCAAAATAGAAACTTGAATGATAGCGTTAAAAGGTATAAGGATTCATTGGACAATCTATTTTATTATCTAAACAAAGAGGTAGATACATCTACAACAATAGACAAAACAGATGCTATCAAAATGATGAAATTTAATTTTGAAGATAAGAGTAATGAAGAGATACTATTAGGAAATCTCTCTTGGAATGAGATGCTTATAGATGAGAAAAATTTAAAACGTGAGCTATTCAATGCAGATAGAAACTTTTTACCAGATTTAGAGTTAAATGTAAACTATAAAAGAAGCAGTGAAAATAGAGATATAGCTGATGTTTTAAATTTAGACAGCGAAGATTGGGCAGTGGGACTGAACTCAAATTATAACTTCAATACTTCAGAGCAGACAATTGCAAAGCAGAAACTTACAATTCAAAAAACAAAACTTCTTAGAGATAAAGCATCACTAAAAAGATTAATATTTAAAGATATAAATACACTAAAAAATGACTATATAAATATTTTAGAAAATTTAGAGATATATAAACTAAAAAAGATACAAGCACAAGAAGCTTTAAAAGTCTCAAAAATAAGATACGAAAGAGGCTTGTCTAGCAATTTAGATATTTTGGATGCAGAGAGTGCATACTCATCTTCACAAATTGATTATGTAAATGAAATTCTTAGACACAATTTAGCGCTTTTAAAATATGCAAAAGCTATGAATATATTAAACATTGAATTTATAAACAAGGTAGCAAATTGAAAAAGATAGTTTTTTTTACAGTTCCATTTTTAATTATATTTTTTATTGCAATCTCATTTTTTAGCAACAGTGAGCAAAAAGTTATTGAGAAATATGAGAGCGTAAAAAAAAGATCATTCGAGATACAATTAATCCAACGCGGAACTTTAGAAGCGTCAAGGTTTGTACAGATTAAATCTTCAATATTATCAAATAGAGCTAAATTAGTTGAGTTGATTCCAGAGGGTACAAATGTTAATAAAGGCACTATTATTGCACGATTTGACATAAAACCATTTATGGATGAGATGAATAAATGGCAGCATAAACTAAAAGAGGCAGAAGCTTCTTTAATAAAAGCTCAAAAAGAGGTAGAAATTCATGAGAATAAGAGCATTGAGAGCATTGAGAAACTAAAAAAATCGATAGAGCTTGAGGAGATAAACTTAGATGATGTTAATCATGGTGGAGGTAGAGTTGCATTAAACGAGTTGAAGCAACAAATTGAGCAAGAGAATAGAAAAGTAATTCTCTCACTAGATGAGCTAGAAGACTATGATGAACTCTTTAAACAAGGCTACATTAGTAAAAGAGAGCGAGATGAGATAGAAAATAAGCTAAAAAACAATCAAGATACGTTAAAAACTGCAAAAGAGAAATACATAAATTATAAAAAATATGATTGGCCAAAACAGATAAAAGAGCATGAGATTAAGTTAAAAGATTTACAAGAGGAGTTGGTTAATAAAAAGATTCAAAACAGATTTATGCTTGATGATAAAAAAGCACAACTCATTAAAGCAAAGTCAGTTTTATTATATTATAAAAGTGAGCTAAAAAAAGCAAAACGAAATGTTCAAGCATGTGATATTAGAGCGCCAATTGATGGAACAGTTCTTTACAATACTCTTCCTAAAAATGGGAAAAAATCTAAAGTAGATATTGGTGATAGCATATGGCAAAATCAACCTTTTATGCAAATACCAGATACCAAAACAATGGTTGTAAAAACAAAAATTAGAGAAGTTGATTTAAACAAAATCAATAAAGAGTTAAATGTTTCAGTAACTCTAGATGCATATCCTAGTAAAAAGTTTAACGGCAAAATTATATACATTGACTCAATAGCAAAAGATAACACTAATCAAAATGGAATTAAATTTTTTGATACAGTAATAGAACTAGAGACTAAAGACAAGATACTGCGTTCAGGTATGTCAGCAAATATTGCAATAGTCTATGATAGAGTCAAAAACAAACTTTCAATCCCAAATAGCGCTATTAACTATGATGGAAAATCTGAATATGTTGAAGTATATAGTGACGGTGAAAAAGAGAAAAGACATATTGTAATTGGAAAAATCAGTAACAAATTTAGTGAAGTATTAAGAGGTCTTAAAAGTGGCGAGCTTGTTGTAGTTAAATGATTTTAGAAGCTAAAAACATAACAAAATCATACAACAATAGAGTTGTTTTAGAGAATATCAACATTCATATTGATAAAGGTGAATTCTTAGGTATAGTCGGTCCATCTGGTAGTGGAAAATCTACACTTCTTTCAATTTTGGCAACTCTTGATGTCCCTAATAGCGGAAAACTCTATTTTAACGGAATTGACTTAATAACAATTAATAAAAATAGGCTTTCATCACTTAGAAACAGTAAGTTTGGTTTTATCTTTCAACACTCAAATATGCTAATGCACTTAAATGTAAAAGATAATATTGCACTTCCTTTTTACTATGGTGATGAGCAAAGTGAAACTAAAATTAACAGTAGAGTTAATCATCTTTTATCAAAAGTTGGTTTAAATGGTTTTGGTCACTCAGAAGTTAGATATCTATCAGGAGGAGAGCAACAACGAGCTGCTATTGCAAGAGCATTAGTTAAAGAGCCACAAATTATTTTTGCTGATGAACCAACAGGTAATCTTGATGAAAAAAATTCAATACAAGTTTTAGAGATGCTAAAGAGTCTTGTAGTTGATGAAAATAAGACAATAGTGATTGTAACTCATGACCCTCTTGTTATTAAATACTGCTCAAGAGTTATAGAGCTTAAAAAACTATGACCAATAGACTCTTTTATCTAAAATATGATTTTTTAAGTGCTTTTCAACACTTTAAAACAAAGTGGATTCACTCTTTACTAAGTCTTTTGGGTATTATTATCTCAATAGGCTCTATTATTATTATGATCTCTATTAGTGATGGTGCTAAGCAAAAAACACTTAACAATATAAAAGATTTAGGTATAAATAGCATTAGGATAATTAACAAACCACTCTCTAACATTTCAAATAAAAATTTTAATTTAAGTAGTGGTTTGAATATTAGAGATTACAATTTAATTAATAATATTATAAAAAAATATGGTTACTCATCCATGGTAATTAAACTTCTTGATAATTCAATATATTTCAATGGTGGCGACACCAGTGGTTTAGTTGTAGGAACTAATGAAAACTTTCATATTATTGAGCAG
>JAYEGD010000275.1:0-8545 GCA_034658915.1 Campylobacterota bacterium
TATCTAGTTTTAAATGCCACATAATCAAAATAGGAATATATGCAAAAATCAAAAAGATACTAAAAAACTCACCTGTAAAATAGTAAGCAAAGAACGGAACAAGAAAGGATATGAAGTGCCAAGAGAGTTTATTGTTCCGTTCTTTGCTTACTATTTTACAGGTGAGTTTTTTAGTATCTTTTTGATTTTTGCATATATTCCTATTTTGATTATGTGGCATTTAAAACTAGATAAAAAGCTAGTTTTCACATGGAGAGTTAAACGCTTTTTTATTCTACTTATTAGCTTGACAATGTTTCAAAACTTCTTATGTATTTTAAGTGAAAATTGTCAAATGTATGGAGTTTTATTACCACTTTTAATTGCTTATATTGGAAGTACATTGATTGAAATGTACCTATTTCTTGTCTATAAAAAAGAGGCATCTAAAAAATTAGAAGTTATGAGTCAGTTAAAAATTGTCTGTATTACTGGTAGTTATGGTAAAACAAGCATGAAAAATTTTATTAATCAAACTCTTTCTCAAAAGTATAAAACACATATGAGTCCAAGAAGTGTAAACACTATTGCTGGACTGATACGTGATATTAATGAGAATTTAGAGTATAACACTAAAGTTTATGTTTGTGAAGCAGGTGCAAGGGAGCGTGGAGATATTTTAGAGATTGCAAAACTTTTAAATCCTCAAATTGTAGTTGTTGGAAAAGTTGGTCCTCAACACATTGAATATTTTAAAAATATGGAGACGATAAAAAGAACAAAGTTAGAACTTATTCAATCTAATAGATTGGAGATTGCATTTGTTCATAACTCTGTTACAGATGAGTATCACTCTAAAGTTAAGTTCTTTGGAGATGGGATTTCAAACCTAGAGGCTACACTTGAGAAAACAGAGTTTGATTTAAGTTTTGGTTTAAACACAATACATGTAAAAACAGATGTGCTTGGTTCATTTCAAGCAATTAATCTTGAAGCTGTTGCTATGGTAGCATCTACACTCGGTTTTCAAAACGAAGAGATAGAAGATGCTATGGGTCATCTAAAAAGTGTTGAGCATAGGCTTGAGCGTATCGATGTAGGTGGAAAACTTATTTTAGATGATAGCTATAATGGTAATTTGGATGGAATGCTTGAGGGAGTAAGGTTATGTGCTTTACATGTAAATGGTAAAAAAGTAATTGTTACACCTGGTTTAGTAGAAGCAGATGATGATTTGAATTTAAAACTAATAGAGGCTATTAATGAAGTTTTTGATTTAGTTGTTGTTACTGGAAAATTAAACAGAGAGTTATTTGATTTAAACTTAAAAGTTCCTCAAAAAATTATTATAGCAGATAAAGAACAGATGAAAAATATTTTGGCAAGAAGCACACATAGTGGAGATATAATCTACTTTGCAAATGATGCTCCTAGTTTTATCTAATTGTAAATATGATAGAAAAAATAACAAAAGCTAGTGGTTATTTTAGTGCATTTACACTTGCTCTTTTAGTGGTGTTTGTTCTTTATGATGCAATTGCTAGGTACTTTTTTAGTGCAGGAAGTATTGCTATTCAAGAGTTACAGTGGCATCTATTTGACGTTGTTATTTTGATAGGTATTGGCTACACCCTTCATTTAGGCGCACATGTAAGAGTAGATATATTTTATGATAGATATAGTGAAAAAACTAAACATTTAATTAATATGATTGGCTCTATCTTTTTTGTTTTACCATTTTCGTTTCTTATTATTTATGTTGGATATGATTTTGTAATGCTTAGTTTTGAGCAACTAGAAGCTTCATCAAATCCTGGTGGATTACAGTGGCGTTTTATTGTAAAGTCTTTGATGCCTATTGCATTTTTGCTTTTGAGTTTGCAAGCAGTTTGTGAAGTTATTGTCTCTTTTAAAGAGTATAGAGGTTCTTCAAAATGATGGCTTTACTTATGTTTGCTATTGCTCTTATTTTTTTACTTATTGGTATTCCTGTTGCTTTTGTATTTGGTGCGGTGGCTTTTGCTTTTGCACTTATCTCTCCTGAGTTAGGATTAGATGTTTTTAATTTTCTTCCATTTAGAATTTTTGGAATTATGAGCAATACTACACTTATGGCAGTTCCACTTTTCATTTTTATGGGACTTATTTTAGAAAAATCAAATATGGCAAATCGACTTTTAGAGTCTATGAGTCAGCTTTTTGGAAATGTAAGAGGTGGTTTGGCAATTAGTGTTGTCTTAGTTGGTGCAATGCTAGCAGCATCTACTGGAATTGTCTCTGCATCTGTTGTAATGTTAGGAATTATTGCAATTCCTTTAATGTTGAAGCACAACTATGATCCATCTTTGGCTGCTGGAACTGTTGCAGCGTCTGGAACACTAGGGCAGATTATTCCACCATCTATAATTTTAATTATATTGGGTGATGTTATGAATGTTAGTGTAGGGGAGCTTTTTTTAGGAAGCATACTACCAGGTATGCTACTTGTTATACTGTATATCATCTATATTTTAGTGAGAACTACCCTTAATCCATCACTAGCACCTTTACATGTAGAACGTCATAGCATTAACTTTACAGAGGTGTTTTTATCTATTGTTCCTGTTTTACTATTGATGGTTGTTGTTTTAGGTTCGATTTTTATGGGTATTGCATCACCCACAGAGTCTGCTGCATTTGGTGTCTTTGGAGGCTTGATTTTAAGTGTAATAAATAGAACATTTAGTTTTGATATGCTTAAATATACACTACTTCAAAGTGTTAAATTGAGTGGAATGATATTTATGATTTTAATAGGTGCAACAGCATTTAGTTTAGTCTTTAATGAACTAGGTGGAACAGACCTGATTTTAGAGTTTTTTCAAGATGATATTGGTGATGTTTGGATTTTTATTATTGTCTCTATGTTAGCTATCTTTATATTGGGATTTTTTATAGATTTTATTGAAATTTCATTTATTGTTGTTCCAATTTTAGTTCCTGTTATGGATGCATTTGGAATTGATCCAATTTGGTTTGCTGTGTTAATTGCACTAAATTTACAAGCATCATTTTTAACACCACCTTTTGGTTTAGCACTCTTTTTTCTAAAAGGAAGCTCTAAAAATATGTTAAGTACAATTCAAATTTACAAAGGAATAGTTCCATTTATTGCATTGCAACTTCTAGCTATCGCATTTATTATTGCTTTTCCAAATTTAGTTTTTGCATTTTTATGATAAAATAAAAAGATAAAAAATAAGGGGCATCTTTGGCTATGAAAACTTTTACAACATATTATACTTCTCAAAAAGAGTTTGAGATATTTTTAAATTCAAATAAAATATGTGATTCAAAAAATATGTTGATTCAAATTTTTTCTTCAATTACTGATGAGAAAGAGATACTTTTTATTAGAGATAATATTGTAAAAATCTTACCATCAGCTTCGTTAATAGGTACAACAACAGATGGAGAGATTAACTCAAATATAGTTACAACTAATAGTGTTGTAGTAACCATTACACAATTTGAATTTAGCAGTGTAAAATCAAGTTTAGTAAATGCTGGTGATGATAGTAGTTATGATTACGGCAAAAAAATAACAACTAAATTAGTAGGCAATAAGACAAAAGTGTTAATTATGTTTAGCGATGGACTAAACACTAATGGTGAAGAGTTGCTTTTAGGAATAGAGTCAATAAAACCAGATGATGTATTGATGTCTGGTGGTATGGCTGGAGATGCTGGTGCTTTTGAAAAAACTTTAATATTTAATGAGAGTTCTCATACTTCTCATGGTGTCTGCGGTGTTTCGATTGATTCAGATGTGCTTACAGCATTTAGTCGCTATAGCTTCTATTGGCAAGGTATTGGTAAAGAGATGACAGTTACTAAAGTTGAGCAAAATAGAGTTTACACAATAGATGATATTAGTACAGTTGGAATTTATGAAAAATACTTGGGAGAAGAAGCAGCTGAAGCTCTTCCTGCTATTGGAATAGAGTTTCCACTGATTATTAAACGTGACGGTGTTGATGTTGCTAGAGCAGTTTTAGGCAAAGAGGATGATGGCTCACTTATATTTGCAGGGAACTTAAAACTAGGAGATAAAGTTCGCTTTGGATATGGAAATGTAGATAAAATCTTAGAAGACTCCATTAGACTTACACACTCTATTTCAGCTAAACCTATTGAGTCTATATTTATATACTCTTGTATGGCTCGTAGGCGTTACTTATTAGATCAAATTGTCAAGGAGATAAGTCCTCTCTCGTCTTTAGCTCCAACAAGTGGGTTTTTTACATATGGAGAGTTTTATAAAGAGTCAAAATGTGAACTTCTGAATGAAACTATGACAATTCTGTGCATGAGTGAACATAGCAATAGAGAGATTCAATTATATAATGAAGAGAAGAACTTAGAGAATTATGGTAGTTTCAATACCCAAAAAGCACTCTCAAATTTGATTACAACTACATCTGAAGAGCTAGACACACTTAATAGTAATTTAGAAAATATTGTAAAAGAAAAAACAGAAAAATTAATTGAGACAATAGAGGATTTAAAGTTAGCAACAAGAGTGAAGTCTGATTTTTTAGCAAATATGAGTCATGAGATAAGAACTCCGATGAATGCAATTTTAGGATATGTTCAAGTTTTACAGATGCTCGAAAAAGATGAGAAAAAATTAAAGAGAATAAAAGTTATTAAGACAGCTGGTGATCAGTTAGTATCTATTATTAATGATATTTTAGATTTTACAAAAATTGAGAGTGGAAGTTTAAAAATATCAATTGAAAACTTTGAAACAATAGGTCCAATTTCAGAGATTATTGAACTTTTTAAAGTAAATGCTGCTGAAAAAAGTATAATTTTCAATGTCGATATTAGCAAAGATATTCCTAAAACAATGGTTGGTGATAGTACGAGAATAAAACAGATAATCTCAAATTTACTAAGTAATGCTATTAAATTCACACCTAGAAGTGGAAATATTCAAATGAGAGTTCTTGTTGAAAATAGTATGTTGAAAATATTAGTTAAAGATAGTGGCATAGGAATATCACAACAGAAACTAGAAAATATATTTGATGCATTTAATCATACATCAACAACAAGAACATCTCAAAGTGGAGTGGGTCTTGGACTATCTATTTGTGATAATTTAGTGAAATTAATGAATGGTAAAATAGAAATTAATAGTAAACTAGATGAGGGCAGTGAGTTTACTGTTTTTCTTCCACTTAAATGAATGATATTCTCTACTCTCCATGGAGAGACACTTATGTAAGTCAAAAAAAAGTTGATGGATGTGTTTTTTGCAATATTGCTACAAATGGTGATGATAGATTACTATTTGAAGATGACTATTGCTTTATTGTTATGAATAAATATCCATATACGCCAGGGCATTTTATGATAATTCCAAAGTTTCATACAGATTCACTTGAAGAGTTAGACCCAAAAGCTTGGCAACATATTTCACTTCTAGCACAAAATGGTGTAGCTCTTTTAAAAAACGTTTTAAATGCACAAGGAGTTAATCTTGGGATGAATTTGGGTGCAGTGTCAGGCGCTGGAATTGCACAACATATTCATCTTCATTTAGTGCCTAGATGGGGTGGTGATGTCAATTTTATGACATCAATCTGTGAAACAAGGGTATATTCAACTGATTTTGACGAAATATTCGAGAAATTAAAAGAAAATTCAGTAAAATATTTTACACATGTGACTATAAGGTGAGAAATGATTTTTAATACAAATAGTGTTATTAAATTATCTGATAAATACAGAAAAGAAGCACAAGAGTTAATAGAAGAGTATGATTATAGATATAGAAGGTATAAGCTAGAGTACTCTATAGTCCTTACTTACATTGAAGCGAGTGACGGTGTAGATTTTAGTCAATTTACTAATTTACGTAAAACAGACTATTTTCACACTTTTCAAAATAACTTACTTTTTATGATTTTTGATAATGCTGCAGCCGATGGTGCAATTAAAGCAGCAGGAAATATGCTAGCAAAGTTTGAAGCTAAATACTTCGGAAAGAAGATTTACACTGCAGTTATTTCAGCTAGTGATTATCCATCTAAGGAGGAGATGTCTTTACAGATTTTTCATCTATTAAAGTATTGCGTAGATAATAATCTATCTAATCTTGTAATAGATGAGAGTGAGATGGCAGAGCGTTAAATTGCTCTTTAGTGTTTATTTGAACTAGTAGCAATTGAACTCTCTTCAAACTTAATTGCTGAACGAAGAAAAAGAATAAAAGTTATAGTTGCTATAACTAATTTCTGAGATGTATCACCTAGAAGTAACCAAATAATTGATAGAGCAAATGCTACAGAAAAAACTATAAAATATGAACGGTTATGAACGTGTTCCTCGTGAGAAATTTCTACTATTGGTGTAGCCATTTTAAATCCTTAACTATTTTTTTATTATTATATCTAATCTTTTTTGCTTTTCAAAACAAAATAAAAAACACCTAATATTACAAACATTAAAACTGAGTATGTAGCTGTTGTTACTGGGTCTAGGGGCATATTTTTCCTTTAACTTGTGAGTCTATCTATTTTTAATATTTTGTCTATATCTAACAGTGTTATCATCTCTTTATTACTATCTTTGTATAAACCTACAATAAATTCTGGTTCTATTCCCACACCTAAATCTGGTGCGTTAGCTATTATTTCACTATTAATCTCTTTTATTGAGACTATATTATCTACAATAATACCAATAAGTTTATCTTCATTAGTTTTAATTACCATAATGACACAATTTTTTTCAAACGTTGGCTCAGTGTGTCCAAAACGTACTCTTAAGTCAATTACAGGGACAACTTCTCCTCTTAGGTTAGTCACACCACTTACCCATGGTTTCTCTGCATAAAGCTTAGTAATTTGAACTTGTGAATAGACTAAAACAACTTTTATTTTTTTTAAATCTACTGCGTAGTTTCCATTTAGGAAATTGAAAATCATTAACTCCATAACAGTATCTTCTCTTCTTCTACTATGCTTAATATATCCAAAATCAGTCCTATATTTCCATTTCCTCGTATTGTCGTTGCACTTATTCCACTTATTTTTTTGTAGTTTTTTTCTAATGATTTTACAACAATTTGCTCTTGATTTAAAAAGTCATCTACAAAAATAGCAACTTTAGTATTACCTACATGTGAAATTATGAGCATACCTTTTGTTATATCTTTGTATTTTGGTTCAATATTAAAAAATTTATGTAGTCTAATAATTGGTATGAAATCACTTCTTAACATTAAAATTTCTTTGTCGTAATCGCCAACTTTTTTTATCATATTTTGTGTAGGTTGCAGTGACTCTATGATTAGATTAAGAGGTAGAATCATCTTTTCTTTACCTATGTTAACATTTAATCCATCTAAGATAGCTAAAGTTAGTGGTAGTACAATAGTAAATTCAGTTCCTAAACCTGCTTTTGTGTCAATATGGATAGATCCACCTAAAGAGTTGATATTATTCATAACAACATCCATCCCAACACCACGACCTGAGACATCACTAACTTCTTCAGCAGTAGATAATCCAGCAGCAAAGATAAGCATAGCTTTGTCATTTTCACTCATATGCTCTACATCGCTTTCTAAAATTACTTCATTTTCAACAGCTTTTTCAACAACTCTTTGTGTGTTTATTCCAGCTCCATCATCTTTTATTCTAATGATTATCTGTCCACTCTCTTGAGAAGCAGAAATTGTAAGTTTACCTGTTTCACTCTTTCTTGACTTTACTCTTACTTCTGGCAACTCTATTCCATGGTCTAGTGAATTTCTGATGATATGTGTGAGTGGATCGCTTAATCCCTCAACCATCATTTTATCAATTTCTACACTATCACCTAAGTGGATGAATTCTACTTTTTTTGATAATTTTTTACTTAAATCTCTAATTGTCTTTGGTAGTTTTGCATAAACACTCTCCATAGGAATCATACGAACAGACATAACTGCTTCTTGAAGCTCTCTAATCTCTCTATCTAGTCTTGAGAGTCTCTCTAAAATCCCAATGTTTTGATGTGTTTTTGATAACTCTTCCCCAAACTCATACAACATACTTTTTGTAATTACTAAATCCCCAACTCTGTTCATTAAAAAGTCTATTTTATCAAGTCCTACGCGAATAGAGCTACTAGAAGCTACTTTTTTTATACTATTACCATTTGTTTGTTTGGTTGGTTTGGCAGATTTATTGATAGGTTTATTGATGAGTTTTTTAGTCTCTTTTTTTTGAGTATTTTTTGTAATTGGTTTTACATCTTTAGACTCTTCATCATCAAAAAGGAGAAATCCATCATCCTCTTTTTTTTCATCAAAAACTTCAAATTCTTGCTCTTGGTTTTTACATGTAGTATCATCAAAAACTTCAAACTCTGGTTTATTAGCTGTTGAGATGTCGGTGTCAAAGAGTTCAAACTCTGGTTCACTTTGCGCATTAGCTTTAAAATTTTTAAAACTTTCTTGCATATTAAGTAGCTCTTTTGCAAAGATATCTTTGTCTAATGTCTCATTGAACTCTTGGTCTGCAATAATTTC
>JAYEGD010000276.1:0-8476 GCA_034658915.1 Campylobacterota bacterium
ATGAAATACTACAAAATCACACTGTCTGAAAAAGGTAAAAAACGCGAAGAGGGCATCTACGCTAAAGATAAAAAAGATGCACAAAAAAAAGCTAAAAAAATACCAAAAGTAGTTGTAATTAAAGTAGTAGAATCAACTCCTCCAATAGGTGAAGTACTCAAAAATAATATCTTAGGACTAATTCAAACAGTAAGACAGAAAAAAATAAATCCTGACTCACTAATTGCAGCTATTAGACAACTAGCCGTTATGACTAATGCAGGTATTTCAATTCATGAAGCACTTATAGAGATTGCAAATTCAAGTGACAATGAGAGACTACAGACAATTTTATTAACAATTTCAGATGACATTAACTCAGGTCACTCTCTCTCTGCTTCTTGTGCTAAATTTAAAATAGATTTAGGTAATTTAACAATCGCTATGATAGAGCTAGGTGAACAAACAGGTAATATGGCAGAGTCACTCTACTCATTAGCTGACATGCTAGAAGAGATTCGTGCAAATGTTATTAAATTCAAAAAAGCGATGGCATATCCTAGAAATGTAATGATTGCTATGGCTGTAGCATTTACTATTTTAATATCTTATGTTGTTCCTCAATTTAAAACAATTTTTGAAGAGTTAGGAGCAGATTTACCTGCACCTACACTTATTTTATTATGGTTAGAGAATGTGTTTAATAACTATGGTCCATACGTATTAGCAGGTGGTTTTGTACTAATAGTGACCTTGAAATACTTCATAAATACCAATGAAAATGTAAAATATAAATTTCATGAAATACTACTAAAAACATATCTTATTAAAAACATTATTCACTTTGCAACACTAAATAGGTTTACACTCGTTTTTGCAGAGTTGGTACACGCAGGTATTCCAATTGTTGATGCTCTTAAGACATCAATTAATATGCTTGACTCTCTTCCACTAAAGAGAAAACTCTCAACAGTAAGCAGTAAAGTTGAAAAAGGTGGTTCACTAGTAGATGGATTAAGAGAGACAAAACTATTTGAAAATATGATTTTACAGATGTTAGCAGCAGGTGAATCAAGTGGTCAACTAGACAATATGTTAAAAAATGTTACAGACTACTACAAAATGAAATTCGATGCCATAATTGATGGACTAAGCGAAGCAGTAGAACCAATTATGCTTTTTGTAATAGCATCAATGGTAATTCTACTAGCTCTTGGAATATTTTTGCCTATGTGGTCAATGGGAGATGCTGTTCAAGGAAGGTAAACCCTATTACGTCCTATAATCAGCATTAATTTTAACGTACTCATAACCTAAGTCGCATCCATACGCTTCAAAGCTTCCATTACCTTGACCTAAATTACAAGATATCGTGAAGCTCTCTTTTTTCATAACTTCACTTGCTCTTTTTTCATTCTCTTCATCAAAGTATAGTTTTCCACAATCATATACTAAAATATTATCAAACTTTATGCTTAGACTCTCTTCACTACATGTAGTGCCACTTGCACCAATAGTAGAAGCTACTCTTCCCCAATTTGGGTCTTCTCCAAATAGTGCTGTTTTCATCAATAGTGAGTTAGATAAAGCTTTTGCAGCTGTCTCAGCTTCGCCATCATTCAGCGCTCCACTAACATCATATGTAACAACTTTTGTAGCACCCTCACCATCTTTAACCATAAGTAAAGCTAGATGTTTCATCATTACATGTAGAGCTTCACCAAATGCCTCTTTATTGTATGAGCCACTTTCTCCATTTGCTAAAAGTAACACGGTATCATTTGTAGATGTATCGCCATCTACACTAATTGCATTAAAACTACTTTTTGTAGCTATATCTAAATGCTCTTGAAGCTCATCTTTTGGAACATCTGCATCTGTTGTAATAAAACATAACATTGTTGCCATGGCAGGGTTTATCATCCCTGCTCCTTTTGCAATTGCTCCTATTGAAAAGCTCTTGCCATCTTCTAATTCAACTCTATATGAGATAGTTTTAGAAAAAGCGTCAGTTGTCATAATTGCTTTTGATGCGTTTTGACTATTTTTTTGAGTTAAATCAAAAAGTTTTGTGCCATCTATTAACTTCTGTTTAGGAACTCTCACTCCAATAACACCAGTAGAACTCATTATTGGATTGACAATTTTTTCACTATTTAAAGAGTTTAAAATATCATCTATGTCATCAATTCCAGCACTCCCAGTCATTGCATTTGCATTTTTAGAGTTAATTAATACAAAGTTACTTCTAAACTCGCCATACCTTTGAAAATGTTTAATTGGTGCTGCACACATTTTATTCGTTGTAAAAACAGATGCAATATTACATGTAGTATCACAATAGATAAACGCCATATCTAGTGCATTATCGTTTTTTAATCCAGCATGAATGCCATCTGCATAAAAACCCCTTGCTTCACAAACTCCACCATCTGTTTCAATTAATTTATGCATAACGTAACTCCTCTGGTTTCTCTCTCTCTTTTATAATTTTTCTAATGATTGTAATACCTAAATGCTTTCCAATAACTAAGAGTTTTGATTCACTCATAATAAGAGTTCCACCCTTTGGCATTGCTACAAAAGTACCATCACGATTTGTTATTCCAACAATAGATACATTTGCAATTTCACGAATATGAGTCTCTTTCAACTTCTTTAAAACCATCCAACTATACTTTGGCACAAAAATCTCTTCCATCTCAAGAGGTGTGTCACTTTGGTTTAAAAACTGCTCTAACAAATCAGTCATATCTGGGCGAATTGCCATTGAACTAATTCTTTGAGCTGTCAATTTTGTAGGTGAAACAACACTGTTTGCACCCAGTTTTTTAATTTTTTCTACCTCATTCATATCTTCAGCAGAACTAATAATGTAATAAGGCTTTACAATATGATGCTCTTTTTCAAAAAGTCTAACAGATGCAATAATCGCAATATTGTCAGAAATAGAGTCTGAGAGAGTAATTAAGCCCTTTGCTGAACTCATATTCGCTTTAAGCATTGCTAGTTCACTATGTGGTTCAGCTTTAATAAAAGCTGGATATTTATGTTTTTTTGCCAACTCTTCAATGTCATCTCTTGCATCAATTACAACAAAAGGAATATGAGCTTCACGAAGCTGTTTTGTTACTTCAATTGTGTAATGATTATGATAACAGATAACAAAATGATTTGTATAACGTGCAATTTTATATAGCATATTACGCTCCGTAATTGATTTAGCAATTTCACCATTGCCAATAGTTGTAACCAAAATACCAATTGCACTAGAAAAAACTGCAAAACCTGCAATAATTAGCGTAATTGTGAATATTCGCCCCGCTGAAGAAATTTCTGAAATTTCACCAAAACCGACTGTTGTAAATGTAATACCAGTTTGATAAATTGCATCCATTAAAGGAAAATCATCAATAATGATATAGCCTAATGTTCCAATTAGCATTAAAGTTACTGTTAAAATTATTGGTAATCTAAATGGTTTAAAGTGACCGTAAAGGTCTGGAAGTAGTTTTTTGTCAGGTTTAGGAGCTGGCTCCCATTTAATTGTAGTACGTAATTTTTTTATTACGCTCATAGTTTTGTAGCCTAGTTATAGGCTACGAATTTTTCTTCATAGTGCGAAGCTCAGAAGCAGAAATCTTAATCTTTCTTGTAGTCCCGTCTTCTAGCATTACGCGTACAGTTCTAAGATTAGGTAAAAAACGTCTCTTTGTTCTATTTTTAGCATGAGAAACATTATTTCCACTCATTGGGCCTTTTCCGCTAACAGCACATTTTCTTGCCATATTGAGGCTCCTGTTTCAATTTTGATTGCGGATTATACTCTTTTTTGATTAATATTTTCCTTAAAGTACTATAATTAGCAAAAGCCAATTATATATAAGAAATACTATTGTACAAAATAGTCATAAAAGTTATACCACTGACTTGGGTCTTTTTTTACAACCTCTTCAAGTCTAAAAGCATACTCTTGAGCCATCTGCTCTAATGTTTTACTCTCTTTGTCAATCTCATAAAAACTCAAGTTATACTGTTTTTGAGCACTGTTTATTATAAAAGCTACAATTAGTGGCTTGTTTAACCTTGAAGCGATATCAAAGGGTGTTTTATTTATTTTTACTATAGAACCTAAAAATGTAACCTCTACTGTTTTTCTCTCATCTACGACTCGATCTACCATCATGGCAACTACTTCATTAGCTAAAAGTGCATTAGCTATTTGCACATTAGCAGCAATAGCGCCTTGGTTTAAGTCGATTATATTTACACCATCTTCGTTTTTTCTATCACTACTATGCTCTACTTTTTTCATACTCTCTTTACTATTTTCTCTCATTACAACATGCATTAATGGAATATCAGCTTGCATTACATGTGAAGCTGTTGCCCACCCTCCTACATGTGACAATAAAACAACACCACCCTCTTTTTTTAAACTATAAAAAATCTCTCTATTAGTTCTTGTTAGTGTTATCTCTTTTGGATCCATTCTTGAAATAAATCTATCAAGAATTGAGACTGAAAATATTTTAATATGCTTAAAGTATGTTATGAAAGTTAGCTCCTTGTTAATGTGCCTATAGTAGCTTTGAAGTGATTTTTTACTACTTGGTGAAAAAATTGCATAATATAGTGCAACAAAATTTAAAATAAAACTCACAGTTTTATAACCAACAAGCTTGTAGATAAACAGTACTATTTTATAGCCTAGCGCGTAGCCTCTCTTCTCTTTTTCCATAAATCGAATTATAATTTTAAATATGTTAATATGTTCTGATATGTGACTAAAAGGTATAAATAGTGGTAGATATTGTATTTGTTAACCCTCCTTATGAACAAATTTCTAAAGGCAAAGAGTATGTCAAACGTATTACAAATCGTTCTCCATCATTAGGTCTTTTACTCTTAGCTGGACAGGCTTTACAAGATGGGTATAAAGCACAAATTATTGAGAGTGATTTGCAAAATTTATCCCCTGAAGATGTAGCAGATCAAATAATTAATATCAATCCTAAATTTGTTGGTATTACACTCTTTACAGTTGGAGTAATTAATGCTTCAATTATTGCTGAAATTCTTAAAAAAAATGCACCACATATTGATATTATAATAGGTGGACCTCACGTCTCTTCAATGGGTTTAGAGACAATGGAAAAATTTTCTCAATTTGATGTTGCAGTGATGTATGAGGGTGAGCAGATTTTAAAAACACTTCTCACAACTCTCGAGAACAGAGGTTCATTGCAAGATGTTCAAGGTATTATTTATAGAAATAGTGAAAAACTAGAAATCACAGCACCACCAACTATAATGAAAGATTTAGACTCTCTTCCTCTTCCTGCATGGAATCTTTTACCAAACTTTCCAAATGCATATCTACCTGCTATTTATGACTACCCTAGAAGTCCTGTTGCAACATTTTCAGCTTCACGTGGTTGTCCTTTTAAGTGTGAATTTTGTGACACTTCAACTTTTGGTTCTAAAGTTAGGTACTACTCACCTAAAAAAGTTTATGAGATTATGAGCTACTTAAACAATGAGTATAACATTCGCCATCTTCAATTTGTTGATGACTTGTTTGTAGCAAACAACAAAAGAGTGACAGAGCTTTGCAAACTTTTAATTGAAAACAAAATAGATATGACATGGAGTTGCACAGCAAGAGTAGATACTGTAAAACCTGAGACACTTGAGCTTATGAAAAAAGCTGGATGCTGGGAGATAAGTTTTGGCTTAGAGAGTGGCTCAAATGAGATGCTTAAAAATATGAGAAAGTCTATTGTGTCTGAGCAGTCACGTCAAGCAGTTAGGTGGACAAGTGAAGCTGGAATAAGAGTTAAAGGCCTTTTTATGTTGGGTTACCCAGGAGAGACAAAGCACAGCATTAAGCAGACAAAAGAGTTCATTAAAGAGCTACCACTAACAACTATGAACCTCTCAAAATTTACACCATATCCAGGTTCACCTATTTACAAAAAGCTCTACAAAACATCAATTAAAGATGAAGACTGGGAAAAGTTAAACGGTATGAACTTTGTTTGCAATACAGATGAGTTTACACTTAAAGAACTAGATGTAGAGTACCAAGAGATAATAGAAACATTTTTTAAACGTGCAAGTATTATGCTCTATTACACAAAAATGTCTATTTCAAATCCTATACATGTAGTAAGACTGTTACACTTTTTTATAGGGTTTTTAGGAGAAAAGTTGAAGAGGTAAATAGTTAGATTTTTATTTTTCTAACTAACGATTTTAAGTGCGTTGTAGGCTTCTTGTAGAAGTTGAAATTTTTGTGTTTGTTCATGAATTAATGAGTCATCTTGTGAGTAGATTTTATCTGGATGGTACATTTTTACCAATTTCTTATAACTCCTTTTCAAATCATTTGAACTTGCTCCAACAGGGCACTCTAAAATTGAGTAGTAGTGTTTGTACTCCAACTCTTTAACAGCACTCTCTTCTCTTAAGTTGTCATAAGCTTTAAATGTCCCATAGAGTTTTTGTACGAAGTCGTTATCAAATTTGTAGTTGATGCTTACATGTAGTATGCAATTTTTGCTAAAAGTATGTTCTAGCTTCTCTTTAGCTCTATTGCTTCTCATATTTAAAAGCATATATATTGAGCCTCTCTCAATAATATAGTTTTCTAGTTGCGCTCTTAAATAGGCAATTACCCACTTATTAGGACGAGACAAAAGAAGTTGTACTTCACTAGGAGAGTTTACTTTTATGCGTACAGTTACTAATCTACTAGGTGCTAGTTTTGTAATATCAAGCTTTATAGGGTTTTGATGGTACAGCAACATAGATTTGTAAAAAAACTCTTTTGAGAAATCATGAACATAACTGTAGTGTTCACTCAAATTAAACAAAAAGCTCTCTTTTTTTTCATCGAATGAGTCATTGTTTAAAATCAAAATTGCTCTAGGTAAAAAAATAATATCTTTTATGTGATGTTCAATAAACTCATACATCCATGGCAGATTAATAGAGGCAAAATCGCTACGAATTAGAAGCATATTGTTTTTTAGTGCAATCTCCATTCTTAACCTTTAGACCTACATTGTAGAGTTTTTAAAAGTATTAAAGCAATAAAAGTTCCAAGTTGATATAATTGCAAAAAAAAATGGATACATAATGATTATATTATTCGACTTAGATGGAACACTAATTGACTCAACAGACGCTATTTTAGAGAGTTTTCACAACTCTTTTGATGTGCATAAACACCCTGGCTCAAATGATGAGCAAATTAAAGCACTCATAGGCTATCCTCTTGACATAATGTACTCAAAGCTAGGAGTTGAAGATGAGAAAGTTTGGGACTTTGTAGCAACTTACAAAACGCACTACAGAAAAATTTCACGTCAAAAAACTACACTTTTACCTTTTGCTAAGGATGCAGTGTTGAATGCTAGTAAAATTGCAAGACTAGGAGTTGTAACAACGAAAACTGCAAGATACTCAAAAGAGCTAATGGAACATTTTGAATTAATGAACTACTTTGAAGTATTAATAGGTAGAGAAGATGTTGAAAATCCAAAACCAGATGCAGAGCCAATTCTTAAAGCATTAAAGCAGATGAATCACAAAGATGAGAAGTGCTATATGATAGGAGATACAATATTGGATATTGAAGCTAGTAAAAATGCAAAAATAGAGTGTTTAGCCGTTGAATGCGGATATGACACGAGACAAAGATTGGAGAGTTATGGTGTAAAAGTGTTTGAAAATGCACTCTCTTCTATTAAGTATTTAAGCTAGCAATAAGCAGCATTGTAACAGTTGAAACTAGAGTTTGTAGTTACAGATAATTATGAAGCTAGAATTAAGAGCATCTTTCATAAAATGTTGGATATTTTATATCGTTTTTAGGAGAGTCTATGTTAGAGATTAGATGGCACTCACGTGCTGGACAAGGCGCTGTAACTGGTGCAAAAGGTTTGGCATCAGTTGTTGCTGAAACGGGTAAGCAAGTGCAAGCATTTGCATTTTATGGTTCAGCAAAGCGTGGAGCTTCAATGACTGCATACAATAGAGTTGATGATACTCCAATTCTTAACCATGAAAAGTTCATGCATCCTGATTATGTGTTCATGCTAGATCCAGGTTTAGTATATACAGATGATTTTACAGCTTATGAAACTGAAGAGACTAGATATATTGTCTCTACATACTTAAGCAAAGAGGAGCTTGTAAAAGCTGTTCCAATTCTAAAAGGCCGTGAAGATAGAACATTTGTAATCGACTGTTTTACGATTGCTCAAGAGACAATAGGTCGTCCAATTCCAAATACACCTATGCTTGGTGCTTTTATGAAAGTATCTGATATGTTTTCACTGGAATCTTTTCAAGAGTCTATGAGATCAGTTCTAGGTAAGTTACCTCAAAAAATAATTGATGCTAATATGCTTGCAATAGAGCGTGCATATAACGAAGTTAAGTAAGGAATAATAATGAGTACAGAAGAAGATAAAAGTTTACGTAAAGT
>JAYEGD010000277.1:0-8452 GCA_034658915.1 Campylobacterota bacterium
GGCGATGCTAGCATCGTTAAGTGAAGTTCAACGCAGAAGATGAATCTTTTAAATGTTGCCCGTAGGGTGAAAAGACGAGGCACCCCTTGAGGGTGTAAGCTACAATCTGCTTCGTTAAAACCTCTTGTGGCACAATAAGTGCAACTGCGAGATTTTGCCTCACAGCTTATAGCTTCTCTTTTCATTGAATATGTCATCTATTATGGTCAGGCACTTATTATTACAGAGTCAAGTTGATCAAGTTTTCTTACAGCTATCTTCCATAGTTTATTTGGCAATCGTTTCATTGCCCCTTTAGTGGTAACACCGTTAAAAATATTTTCTGTTACTACATCTTTAAAAGAAACAATCATTTGATATTATATCATACTATCACGGATGTCGTGCTAAACAGAAGTAGTCAATTTGGTTACATTTGAGTGTTCAATAATTCAACTCTATTTGGAATAATAATTTTGTGATAAAAAACTGTTCCAAATATAATAGATTTCTGGAATTCGATTTAAACTAAATTTGTTGAGAAATAATATGGTAATATTTTGCATTATGGCAACATATAAAGATATAAAAAAAGAATTTTTCAATTTATCAAGTAAAGAACAAGAACAAATACTAAAAGAGAGAGATAACTTCTCTAGATATTTCTGAAGCTAAGTAGCAATATCTTGAAAAATGGTTCCAAAAAGAGATTTAAATTTTTGTTTCATTTTTTCAATAGGTGTTATTTAATATTAATCTAAGAGTAAAAAGATATAATTCTGCTCTATTTTATAGTATGCGTCCTTAGCTCAGCTGGATAGAGCACTGGTTTGCGGTACCAGCGGTCAGACGTTCGAATCGTCTAGGGCGTACCATAATTTAGAATACTTCATTTAACAAACTCCTATACAACTACAATATTTTATATTTTTATGTTAAAATCCAATAAAAATTCAAGGTATTATTAATAATGAATCAAAATATAAGTTTATCAATTATAAAAAATATGATGGATTTGCAAGATGACCTAATTGTTATATTTCAAAACTCAAAACCTATATTGGCTAATGGCTCTTTTTTAAACTTCTTTCAACTATCTTCTATTGATGATTTCAATGAAGATTTTTCAGATTTCACAGAGTGTTTTGTCCCTCATCCATTCTATTTTAACAAAGAGAAGATATTAGATGGTAAAGATTGGATTGAGTCAATACTAGAGCTTGATGAAGACGATAAAATTGTTAGTATGCTAACTCCTAATTATGAGGGTCACGCTTTTTTAGTAAAAGTAGATGAAGAGTTTGAAGATTATAAAATAGTAACATTTACTAATATAACTGAAATACTTATAAAAAAATTCATGATTGACAGTGCGAATATTCCTCTCTTTTCTAATTTAAAATTTTCACATATTGCTGATATTATTAAGCTTTTACATGTAAAAACATTTAAAAAAGATGAAACAATTATTGAAGAGGGTTCACAAGGTGATGCTATGTATTTTATTATTGAGGGTAGTGTGCTTGTACATAATAGAAGTATTCAACTTCAATTAAAAAAAGGTGAATTCTTTGGTGAAATTGCTCTGCTAAAAAATGTTCCAAGAACGGCAAGTGTAAAAGCTACGAGCAGATGCAAAACTTTAGAGTTAACTACTGATGACTTTCAAACGTTTATAAAAGCAAAACCAGAACTTATAAAAGATATAGAAAAAGTTGCAGACTCTCGTGAATAAATCAATAGGTAATAAGAGCTGCATTTGTGGAGTTCAAAAAAGTTATGATGAGTGCTGTCAAGAGATTATTGAGCATAGACGTAATGCACAAACACCCCAAGAGCTTATGAGAAGCCGTTACAGTGCATATGTAAAAGGTAATTACAAATACTTAAATTTTAGCACTACGCAAGACAATAGAGTTGATAATTATGAAGAGCTTGTGCAAGAGTCCTCATCAATTGAGTGGTTAAAGCTTGATGTTTTAAATACGTCACAAAACACAGTAGAGTTTAAGGCGTACTACAAAGAGCATAGTGAAGTAGATGTTTTACATGAAAAAAGCAGTTTTATAAAAGAAGATGGCATTTGGAAATATGCTCAAGGTGAGATATATGCTACTAAAATTCAAAGAAATGAGATTTGTCCTTGTGGTAGTGGTAAAAAGTATAAGAAGTGTTGTTATATTGTAAGCTACTAATAAACTTTACTCTTCAACAACAACTCTGTTTTTACCATATTTTTTCGCATTATATACTCCTATATCTGCTCTTTTTATGGTTTGTAGTATCTGTTCACCATCAACATAGATAGTTCCACCAATTGAGCAAGTCTTATGACCTACTGTTGGAAAATTTTCAATCTCTATTACTTTTCTAATATGCTCTAGCGCTTTTTTTAAAGAATCTTTTGAATCAACTTTTAAAATTATAATAAACTCTTCTCCACCCCAACGAATAAGAATATCCTCATCTCTTGAGTACTTTTCTATTGTTTTTACAAAATGTACAAGCACATCATCTCCAACATCATGACCATAGGTGTCATTAACATCTTTAAAGTTATCAATATCTATCATACCTAATGCGAGGTGTGCATCTTCAGTATGATACTTGTGCAGCAGTGTTTTAAAATTTTTATCAAAATACTCTCTATTGAGTGTTCCTGTTAATTTATCGTGTATAATTTTCTCTTCCAACTCTATAAAATTTTTCATTGTTTGGGATATATCTGAAAAATTAATAATTTTCATTTTATTATCAAATTTATTAACAGAAACAGAAAATAGATGTACTTCAAAATCATGAGATAGTATAGAGACAACTCTTTTTGATTCAGGAAGATTTCTTATTGCTTCTACCCAATTTTCACTATCACCAACTTTGCCAAGATGAAAAAACCTATCACTTCTAATAAAGTACTCACATACACACTCATGGTGCTTTTTAAACTCCGAAAGATTTTCATACCCAAAGAAATTAAAAAACTTCAAATTTGCAAAAGTCATATTAGTACCATCAGTTAATACCACTAAGTTATCTTGATAATCTAATAGCTGTTGAATGTTTTTGTTTTTGGCTACAATTTTATTAATTTGCCTATATACAATATAAACTAAAATAAATATAATTAACGTGGCGAGTATAATTAAAACTTTGAAAACTAAATACTTTTCTTCAATAGTTAATAGTTGACTAAATCTATTGTAAGAGACTAAATGTGCTGTATTTTTACCATTTGTTTCCATAATGTTAATAAAACTTACCCTATACCCTCTATTATTATCTTTTAAACTAATAGAAAAATTTGCATCCATATCTATATTTTCATCTTCAATGTGCGGTTTTAGTTTTGTTTGTATGGCTGTAATCTCTTCATTGTTAAGTATCTTTTTCTCAACATCAGATATTTTTACACTCTCAATGTAGTGGTTCTTAATTAGTGGTGAGGGTACAAAAAAATCTTTATAATTGCTGAATACTTTTGAATAAGATGTATTTTTATCTAAATGTAGTTGATAACCTATTTTTGGCAACACCAACTGGAGCTTCTCTTCAATTAAATCAAATGGTATAGAGAACTCTACACTTCCTAGATGATCATTTTCATAAATAATTGGAAATACATACCTAAATCCTGGAAATACTTTGCCTCCCTCAAATCCATAAAAAGGCTCTAATTGTTCATTGGCATTTTTAACCGATACTCTAATATTGGATAGTTCATCACCATTTTTAGTGGGTCTATGAAACCGTAAAAGACTCTCTCCATCTTGAGTATGAAAATGAAACTGCCTTATTCCTAACTCTTTTAATTTACTATACTTTTTATTAAGTAGCCTAAATAGTTCTCCTCTTAAAAATGTCTTCTCATTTTCACTAGTCTCATATTTGAATTTTTTTAAAATTTCCATCACTTGAGTATTTTGTATTAAATTATCGTAATGAGATAAAGATGCAATTTTATGTGTATTTATTATAGATAAATATGCAACTATATCTTTTTGGACTGAGTTACTGTTACTAATTTCTATTTCACTATTTTTTGAACTGTTCATATATTGCAATAAAATATACGAAGCAAAAGTTATCGCTACATATATAAATATGAGAATTAACTTTCCTCTCACTTCATATTTCCTCTATTTGGAATAGTCTTAAAATTAACTTCTAAATTTTCGTACATATTTTTATTAGCTTTTACAAAACCATTTGAAGAGATACCCTGCCACTCTTTATATGTAGATTCTTTAATGGATAAAATAGCATTTTGTAGTGTTTTTATTTGATATTTAGGGAGTGTTCTTGTGTTTACTATTAAAGAAAAACCTGGTAAATATCCACTTTTAGCAACTGCTCTTACTCCTAATGTTCTAAAATCATCTGCTGTACTATCTTTAACACCCGCTACGTCATAATCTCCATCTAATACGCCTATTATTGCGTTATAGTGAGACATTGTGTAGTTATACTCTTGATTTTTTAGGCTTAAATTGAACTTCTCTTTTAATAAAATATTTGTCATGTAGTATCCACAAGTTGAAAGTGGTTGAGTTGGTGCAACTTTTAATCTATCGTTAAAACTTATTTTATCTTTTGCAAATTTAGCTAAAACACATCTGTAGTATGGGTTACCATCTTTTTGTTTAAAACCAATAATAGGCATATTAAACTTATTAATCTGATTTAATTTAACATATGGAAGGGGTCCAAGCAAGAGAATATCAATCTTATTTTGTTTAAATTTTTCAATTAATTTAGAGTAATCTTTTTCAAACAAAAATTTAGTTTTTACTCCTGTAGATTTTTCTATGTAGTTAAAAAGAGGTAAAAATTCTTTAAGTATTTCTGACTTTTTAGATGTTAGTAGTGGTGCAAATGTTACTATTTTTCTCTCTTTAATCTCTTGAGAGTGCAGATGTGAAAAAAGTAGTAGAAATAGTAGAAATAATTTTTGAAGTATCACAATAAGCCCCAATAAATAAGTAATCTTTTATTGTATCAAAAACAGACTTTAACTCTTAAATTTTATAGAATTTTTTTCTCTCTTTAGATGATGGTATATTTAGTAATTTTCTGTACTTTGTAATTGTTCTTCTTACCATGCTTAAGCTATATCTTTTCATAACTATATCTACTAAATCTTGATCAGTAAGAGGCTTATCTCTATCTTCATTATCTATGAGTTGCTGAATAAAACTTTTGATTTCAGATGATGATAAATCTTTTGTAAGTGCATTAGTGAAAAAAGATTTCAAAGAGAGAGTTCCTTTTGAACACTTAATATATTTGTTTGAGACTGCTCTACTAATAGTAGATTCTTCAAAACCGATTTCTGAAGCTACTTCTGCCATTGTTAGAGGTTTTAGCTCGCTTCCTAAAAAGAATCCTATCTGCTTCTCCACAATAATTAAGACTAGTTTATAGAGAGTAGATTTTCTTAAATCTAGCAAATTAACTAAGTTTCTTGCCTCTTTTAGCTTCTCTTTTAATCCCTCTTTTTTAGATTTAAATGGGTCATCAACAATTACGTCTGGGTAGTACTCTGAATTTATTTTTATCTCAATTTTATCGCCAACTTCAACAAAAAAATCTGGAATAATAGTTACACTATCTTCTTGATACTCTGTTACAGGTGGATTTTTAAACTTTTTAATAATGCTCTTTGCTTCTTGAAAATGATGGTGCGCATGGTACTTATCTATATTCTTTAGATTCATAATAATTTTTTTTACAAACTCAGAAATACCACTCTCTAACTCTAAATCGTATAGTTGAAACAAGAATGACTCTTCTAAATTAGAAGCGCCTACACCTGATGGCTCAAGGTATGAAAATCGCTTTCTAATATTTTCAGCAAACTCTAATGTTGTATTACACTTTGTAGCAATTTGCTCAATATCTCCATCGAAATATCCCTCGCTATTTATGTTAAAGACTATCTCACTTGCAATTTTTTGTGAATTTGGAGTTGGGAAGAGTGGAGCGGCAATTTGCTCTAGTAGTATGTCATATAGTGATGGCTTATATAAGCTAGAATTCTCAATAAAACCTCTTTTATCAAAGTCATCACCGCTTGATGAGTTGTTAGATGATGTTGATTCAAAAGATGAGCTACACTCTAAAAATGGATTATCAAAGCTATGTTCATTTAATACCGTTTCTAACTCTCCTAGAGGAGCTTGAAGAATTGGTAACCATAATTTAAGTGAGAGTTGTAAATTCTGCTTCTGTGCAGTTTGAAAGTTGTATCCATTATTCATACACCAATTGTATCTAAAGTTGTAAATTAAATAGAGAATTGCTTGTATAAATATTAATCATTGATGTTACGCTTTTATGAAAATGCGTAACATCAGTTAATCTATTAATATTTTAGTCTAACTACACCATTTGGCTTAGATATTTTCATTTGGCAAGAAAGTCTTGAGTTTGGAGTACATGTACCTGAACAAATCTCTTTTAAAACTTTTACCTCTTTGTCTGTTTTAGCACTTAAAAATTCCATACCAGACTCTACTTCAACAACACATGTTCCACATTCACCATCACGACATCCAAATGGTAATGCACTACCACTTTGTTCTACAATATCTTGTATTGTACTTCCCTCTTTAACATTAATTGCTAAGAAATCATTTACTATCTCTACTCTTGTTGTCATATCAATCCTTTTTTTTATTAATATTATTTACTAAAATAAGCAAGCTCATTTTGAGTCCTTGCAAATTCTATTTTTAACCCTTGTAAGGTTTAACTAAAATGTCACCTTTAACTAACATTTGACATGCAAGTCTTACTTTTGGACTAATTGTAAATTGTTGACAAGTGTTTGCCTCTTTAGTTGTAATAGCACCTAATTCAACTAATTTGTCTAACTCCATATCTTCCATGTAGCTAGTAGGCTCTTCACCTGCAATGTTCTCAACATTTAATAAACAGCTACCACACTGACCATCTTCACACTCAAGAGGTAATGGAACACCATTCTCTTTAGCAACTCTTGTTAAAGGTTCACCTATTTTAGCATCATATATGCCGTCTGTTTTTTCATTGAAATGCATGAAAATTACTTTTGCCATCTTTCTCTCCTTTTATTTAATGCTATTTGAATAGATTCAAATAGCTGAGCTAGCCGGATTGGCTTTTAACGCTTGCCCCCGTAGGGGGCAGAAGTGCGTAACGTCAATAACTATTTTCATTTACTTTTGTCTATTTTTTGCATTTTTGCTCTGTGAGCTTCTAAAAACTCACGCTCTATTGCATCTTCATCAACATAGTCGTCCATCGCCTCTAGTTCATGCTCTCTACACCCAATAATTTCAACTTCCATAGGTGTTCCAAAAAAGTGAACTTCATAGACACGAATTACTTGTAAAAAATCTCCCATATCTTTGATGTAACCAATTGAGCCTTTTGGCATCATCAAAGCACCTATTTTAGAGTGAGGGTATGTTCCATCATTAACAATGTCTTCTAATAGTTTTACTTGCTGACCTGTACGATATAGAGCTTCATCTGCGTCACGACCTGAACGGCTAGCTGTAACACTATCATGAAGTTTAGTCTCTGGATCAACAACCACAACTATTTCCTTGAACTGGTGTACAACTCATACATCCACCTAGTTTTCCATCTTTAAACATATCCCAAACATCAGCAGCGCTTGGTGCATAACCATTTTTAAAATCACCATAGACTTTAATTAATGAGAATTTTAAAAAGTCTAAGAGTCTATCTTCTTGCTCTTTTAAGTTCTCAAAAGCTGTCTTAATCAGTGTTCCATACTCTTTTAAAATATGAAATCTCTTCACATTAACAAGACCACTGTCATACTCTAGCTCAAAAAATTCAAAGTAATCTTCTGCATCTGTTAAATCATAAAACTCATTTAATGACTTCTTAGTTGTATTCATAATCTATTCCTTTAACTATTATATTGCTAAACTTGCGTTGCAACTTCTATTCTCGAAAACATAGTTTTCGTAGCATAAATCACTCTATATTTAAACTCCTAAATCGCTTTTTAGCTTCTCAATCCAAAGTTCGATACGCTCTGGAGTTTTCTCTTTTTCATTATGCTCATCAATACCTAATCCACAAAACATTCCATCTTTTTCAGCTAATGATGCTTCATATTTGTAAATATCTTTGTCAATAGAGCCTATTGGTGTTGCACCTTTTTTTGTAAATACATCATACAATTTTCCCAATGCACTACAAAAATGTTCTCCATGTTTTACGCTATCTCCAGCTCCAAAAAATGCAACTTTTTTTCCACTAAAATCTGCATCTTCATCTATTTCAAGCATCGGATCAACCCACTCAAAGTGAGGATCGCCTTGTCCCCATGTAGAGCTACCAATAAATAGGACATCATAGTCTTCAAACTGCTCAACATCATCATAGTCATCTTCCATAAAGATTACATCATCTTCATCAATATCAAACTCTTCTACTAACTTATCTACAACTATCT
>JAYEGD010000278.1:0-8387 GCA_034658915.1 Campylobacterota bacterium
AAAATATAAATCAAGTATAATAATTTATGTAGGCACTACAAATTTAGACTAAATAGCAGCTTGCCTTAAAATAGGGATTTGTAGAAATTTATAATTTAGTTTTGTGGTGCTGTTGGGTTAAATCAGGTGTCTTGTTTGTAAACTATACAAAGCTTATAGTTATAATCATTTTTATTGATACTGTTTTCACTACATAGTTTTTTTAAAGTCGTATCACTATCTTTTACTTTTTTATGTAGTTGAGTATTATCTATATCTGATGTTTTTTGGTTTTTGAACTCTGCACAAAATATATCTTTGGTATCCTCTTCTATTAAAAGTGTATCATAAGATGCAGGTTGTTTTTGTGGATAAAGTTCTAAGGTGAGCGCATCAAAGTCTGCTACTTTCATATCACTTTGACACATATAAACTCTATTTTCCTTATCATAACTAGTATTTTTTAAACTATCAAGAGAGCTTGAATATTTAGACTTAATTATATAGCTTATCTCAGCCATTTAAAGTCTCGCTATCCATCTTGTCAAACTCATCAAAAGGTTCAGAAAGTTTAGCAAATATTTTGCTCAATGCTTGGTCATCTTCTAGTATTTTACACTCATCTGATAGATAAAAGTTATTTGGTATATTTTGCTTTTTACTATATCTTTGAAGTGCTTCAACCATATAGGGACTATGTGAGTTTACAAGAACTTTTACGCCTTTACTTACAAGATACACTATCACTTTAGCAAGTTCTAATTGCCACTTTGGATGTAAGTGTACTTCTGGTTCATCAAGTATAAGTATTTGACCATCGTAAAAGTGATTGTTTTTTGATAATACTTGTAAAATACCAAAGTACTTTATACCCATAGCTATGTTTGCAAGGTATATTTTTTTATTATCTTTTTTAAATGAATATCCACCTAAATTATCCTCTTCAAAACTTCCTTTGATAATACTCTCTATATTCAAATCTATGCTATCGTCTTTTTTTAACTTTGTAGTTATTCCTAAATATAGATTTTTAACAAGCTCTGAAACTTCAAAGTCAATGTCACTTCCATATTTCTCAGCACTATTTATAGCTTTAAGAGATGTTAATATATTCCAAATAAAAGGTGAGTCGATAAATAAAACTTTTTTATCTGACTCGTGATTACTATAATTATCATCAAAATTAAATTTTCTACATCTATTACTTTTTATTGATATATCAAATTTTTGATTGTCATAATCCAAATATATTTCTCCATCATTTGAAATCTGATTGTTAAAAAGTTTTAAGATATATTCATTTAGTTCACTTTCACACCAACCATCAATTGGACTACCATCTTTAAATTTACTTTTTTTAATAATACTTTTGATAATGGCATATAGTACTTTTCCAACAGTACTTTTACCACTATCATTTTCTCCAGCTATA
Source organism: Campylobacterota bacterium (assembly GCA_034658915.1). Classification (GTDB taxonomy): domain Bacteria; phylum Campylobacterota; class Campylobacteria; order Campylobacterales; family Sulfurimonadaceae; genus JAYEGD01. The sequence continues at coordinate 1,412 of JAYEGD010000278.1, forward strand.
ACCGTCAGTCCATCAAGAGTGATATCTGCTTCTTTTATGATACCTATGTTGTTTAATTTTAATCTCATTATTTATTTTCTCCCAAAATGGTATCTCATCATTATCTATAATTATTGTCAACTTTTTCCACGCTAAACACTCTCTCGTGCTTTTCAAACTTACCAATCCTATCATCTCTTATAGACAGATATTGTACATCCATAAAATCTTTAAGGTATAACTTTTTTTTAATAATTAGTAGTTTTTTTAGTTTATAAATAGGTAAACTCAAAAATAAAATCACTGTCCGTCTGTAACACATCTAACATGACCGCTATAGTCCTTATAGCCGTCGAACATATCGCCACTACGGAAGTAAACAACCCAAGCACCGTCTGAATTACCCTCATAGGCAGTCGAAGACCAATAAGCGTTAGAGCTAGTATTGTTGTTAGATAGAGGAGCTTTAATGTGAAAATCATTTATCTTTTCTTTTATAACAATTGTCTCTAACTCTTCTATAGTTGGCAATTCAATCTCAACTTTATTCCACAAAATTCTTTTTACAACCATCAAACAGCACGCTATTAACATCCTCTTCAAACTCTAAAACAGCATCCATCCCTGAAGCTAGTTTTGATGGTCGTGTTTGTGATGTTCCTACACACATATAAGCTTCTCTGTTTTTCTCTATATTTATTTTATTTTCAAACAGTTTTATTGTAGTTCTCAACTGCTCTTTAGCATCTTTTTTTCTACTACTTCTGTTTTTAGGCTTACAATCTTTTATCTCTATAAAACATATTGTGTCATTATTATATACAATAGCGTCACATCTTTTAGTATCATCCTCATCAAAAAAAATACATTTATCAACTGCTAAAAAACTTATCTCTTGCTTATTTGGGTTTAAAACTTGAAAGTCGCCACTCTCTTTTATGTAGCACCTTCCAATTGTAAAGCTAGCGTCCTCTGTTTTACAATCATATATTTCAAAATGTTCCTCTGTAATTATTTTAAAACAGTTGTTTTTTTTAATATTTACAAAGACCTCTTTAAGCTCATCTATCATTTTTGAGTTCTGTATATATCTAAAAGCTCATCAAATTCACCTGCTATATCTTCGCTTATATCGTCTATTTCGTTATCACTTATGAGACCTCTTGAGCTTTTTATATTGCGTGCTATTCCATTTTCTAAGTAGTATGCAGAAAAATTATTTGAATCTATCCACATATCTTTTGGAATAATTTCAGATACTTTTGTATTAGCTTCATTATTTAACTTAGCCACTCTATGTGCATATAGTAGTATGTTTAATGTACTTAAAACATAAGGGCTATGTGTCATCATAAACAACTTATTATCTGCTGATACTTGCTCTACTATATATTTAATAGTATCTGATTGTGCTTTTGGAAAAAGATTCTGTTCTGGCTCTTCTATAATAATAGATTTATGTTTATTAGAAAAGTATTTCACTGTTAAATAGAGTGGTAAAGAAGATTGAACACCACTTGAGCTATGCTCTAAGTCTAAATATTCATCTTTATTAAAATATATTAAATCTTTTCCTTTGTTAATATATTTCATATCAAAAAAGTCTAGCTCCTTAATCTCCTCTCTAGCCTTTTCAAATTCACTACTAAAATGTAATAGAAATTTTGGTAATGGAATTTGAGAAACAACAAATGAACTAAGGGAGTTAGTAAAAAGAGATATTAAGTTTCTTTCAGCTGGAATATATTGTGATGTCAATTTTTGAGAATTTATTATGTTTAATTGACTCTCTTTGAGCATATCTTGTACAAGCACATCGTCAAAATATCCTATAGAGTGAATTTTATTTTCTTTTAGCTCTAATATTACACTATTACCTACATAAAATTTTATAGTAGAATCTTTATTAAAAAAGAAAATATTATAATCTTTAAATTTTTGAAATAACTTATCTTCGCTTACTATATGATTTTTAACATCTAAAAAGATAGTAATTATTTTAGCTAACACACTCTTTCCGCTACCATTTTTACCAATAAATATATTTATCTGATTTAACTCAATATCTATCTCTTTAAGAGGACCAAAATTTTTAATATGTATTCTTTCAACTGCCAACACTAAATCTCTCTCCTATTTCTATTTTTATTACCAAATATCTCTTTAAGAGCTATGCTGTTTATCACTTCTGCAAATCTCATTTCAGTTACTCTACTTTATCGCTATTTTTAAAATCAAAAATCAAATCACTGTCCGTCTCTAACGCACCTAACATAATAGCTATCGTCCTTAGCGTGGCTGTCGTAGTACACATAGCCACTATAGAAGTAAACACTCCAGGCGTAGTCTGAACTACCCTCATAGGAAGTCGAAGACCAATAACCGTTAGAGCTATTTTCAGATAAAGGAGCTTTAATGTAATAACCATTTATCTCTTTTATTATCAAAATTGTCTCTAACTCTTTTTTAGTTGGCACACGCCAGTCACTAAAACCACCATGCCATTGAGTGTTCAATTTTTTTGCATAAGAGAAAGCATCTTCAGTATCATCTGTTAAATTTTTAGACAGCCAAGTTCCATCCACCCACTTTTCACTCCAAACATATTCATGCTCAATATTCTCTTCTGTTTTAACTTCCCACATCAAACCTGTCACTGTGTCTATCCATGCGTCTATATTGTCATCAAACTCAATAACTCTGTTTGGGTCATCAGTTATCTTACCCACAGTTTTTAGTTCTGTTGTTTTATTAACAGTAATAATTTTATTTGTTAAAATCTTTTTTGTAATACTCAAAAGAGTCAGATTTTGCAAGTGTCGCTTGTGTATTTTGTTTTATTGTTGGTAGGTTGCTGTTCATATTAATCCTCAACTACTATTTTTTGATATTTAAATCTCAAAAATGAAATAAAAGCTAAATTCTCTTTGTTTAAGTGCCTGACCATAATAGAGTTTTTGCAACTTCTTTTACATCTAGTTTTGTTTTTTCTACATGCTTTTTTATTGACTTTCTAAATTCTACTAATGCTTTTAACCTTGCTTCTGGAAGCTGATTCCCAAATGTATTTAACTGAAGTAGATTCATTGTATATTTGGATTTTACATCGTCTAAACTACTTGCTCCAATATCTCCACCATTTGTGTATATAAAATATTCTCTAATATTTTTGAGAGTTGTCGGGTTTAAAAGTTAAATTATCATAATCTAAACTTTTTGATTTAATATGTTCTAAGTGTGAACCATCAAGCGTTATTTTTGATTCACAATATCTACAAAGGTAATTTTGTTCATTTTTTAAAATATACTCTTTTAAAACTCTCTTCTTTTTATAATCATCCCAAACATTTGATTTTAGAGGATTACAGGGATGAAATCCCTGTAACTATAATGAGTTTGTGTATAAAACTAGCTACAGCCACAACCGCCTTGACCATTTCCACCATGTGCGCCTGTTCCGCAGCTTCCTGACTTCTCCTCTTTTGGAGGTTGAGGAGTTGAACATGCTGAAACACCTGGAGGTGTTGTTGGTTGAATTGCTTGATTATCTACTCCACCATCTGCATTTATCTTCTCAATATCAGACCATACACTTTCAGCTAACTTCATATAGCGAGTTGCAGTTTCTGATGTTGGTGCGTTATATACAATTGGTGCACCACTATCTCCACCTGTTCTTATTGCTGGTTCTATTGGAATCTCTACAACTACTTTTGTCTCAAACTCATCTGCTAATGGTTGAGTTGTTCCTTTTCCAAAAATATCATACTCCACGCCAGTATCTGGCGCAATAAATCCACTCATATTTTCAACAATTCCAGCTTGAGGAATATTTAGTTTTTTGAACATATCTAAACTTCTTCTTGTATCATCTAAAGAGACCATTTGAGGAGTTGTAACAGTAAGACCTAGTGTTACTGGAACTGATTGAGCTAAGGTTAGTTGAGCATCACCTGTTCCTGGAGGCATATCTATAACCAAACAATCTAGTTCACTCCATTTAATATCACGTAAAAATTGCTCTATTGCTTTCATAATCATAGATCCACGCCAAATTAGTGATTGACCTGACTCCATTAATGAACCCATTGACATCATCTCAACACCATAAGCTTTAAGAGGAATTACTTGGTTTCCATCAATCTCTGGTTTAACATCTTCTAAACCTAACATTCTTGGAACATTAGGTCCGTAAATATCAGCATCAAGCAGTCCAACTTTTTTACCTTGCATTGCAAGTGCTATTGCTAAGTTTACAGATGTTGTAGATTTACCAACACCACCCTTTCCAGAGCTAACCATAATAAAATTCTTTACATGTGGAGCAATGTTTTTACCCTTAGATGAACTCTCACGTGGGAGCTTGGGAGCATTAACAGTTACATTAACATTAGCTGCACCAACATTTTTTAACTCTTTTGTAGCATCATCACTTATTTGAGCTGCAACTTCTGGTGCGCTTGAAGTGATATCTACGCTAAAAGTTACATCATTTCCCTCTACTGCTATATTATTTACAAAACCAAAAGTTACAATATCTTTAGTAAAACCTGGATATATAACTTTTGATAGCGCTTCTTTAACTAAATTTTCATTCATTAATAATTCCTAATATTTAATTTATACACTAAAACGAACGCGTCCGTTTTAGTGGCAGGGACACAAGTGTCCCTGCAATCCCCTAAAGCTTCAAAAAACTCTGTTTTTTGAGATTAAGAAGGTTGTTAATTTGCTTCTCTTGCTTCTTTAGCCTCTTTTGCGATTAGCTCTATCTCATCTTTGTTTTCCATTATGTTTTGAGTGATTTTATATGAACAAAATTTTGGTCCACACATTGAACAAAACTCTGCTTCTTTGAAAACATCTTGAGGGAGTGTTTCATCGTGATACTCACGAGCTCTTTCACTATCAAGTGCTAATTCAAACTGTTTTTCCCAATCAAATGCATATCTTGCGTCACTCATCTCATCATCCACATCTCTTGCACCTGTTCTACCTCTTGCAATGTCCGCGGCGTGTGCTGCAATTTTGTATGCAATGATACCCTCACGTACATCTTGTGCATTTGGTAATCCTAAATGCTCTTTTGGTGTCACATAACATAACATTGAAGCGCCATGCCAACCACCAACTGCAGCACCTATAGCACTACTAATATGGTCATACCCTGCAGCAATATCTGTAACTAATGGTCCTAGAATGTAAAAAGGTGCTTCATGACAAAGTTCACGTTGAATTTTCATATTGCGCTCTATTTGATTAAGTGGAACATGTCCTGGTCCCTCTATCATCACTTGTACATCTTTTTCCCAAGCACGAAGTGTTAATTCACCTAAGACTTTTAATTCGCCTAATTGTGCATCATCACTTGCATCTGCTAAACAACCAGGACGCAAGCTATCTCCTAAAGATAGAGATACATCATATTTTGCACAAATATCTAAAATTTCATCATAAGCTGAATAAAAAGGGTTCTCTTTATGGTAATGCATCATCCACGCTGCCATTAAACTTCCACCTCTACTTACAATTCCCATTTTACGCTGTGCAACTTTTGGCATTGTCTCTAGCAAAAAACCTGCATGAATAGTAAAGTAACTAACACCCTGCTTTGCTTGACGCTCCAAAACATCTAACATAACTTCGATGCTTAAATCTTCTATTTTATTATCTACATCATGCAGTATCTGGTAAATAGGAACAGTTCCAATAGGTATTTTTGACTCAGCAATAACGTGTTCACGAATATCATCTAAATCTCCACCTGTAGATAAATCCATGGCAGTATCAGCTTTGTAGTGTTGAGAGACTTGGATTTTCTCAATTTCTCCTTGAACATCAGAAGCAATTGCTGATGATCCTATATTGGCATTTATTTTACATGTAGATGCAATTCCAATAGCCATAGGCTCTAAATTTACGTGATTAACATTAGCTGGAATAATCATTCTACCCCTAGCCACTTCACTTCTAACTAATTCAGGATCTAATTTTTCTATCTTTGCGACATAATGCATCTCTTCGGTAATTATACCTTTTTTTGCATAGTGCATTTGTGTGCGTATTTTGTCATCTTTACGTTTCTCAACCCATTGCGTTCTCATTATTTAACTCCTAAATTTTGCGTAATATAATTGAATTTATTAAAATCTTTGATATACATTTGCAATCATAATTTTTTTTTCAAAAAAGATTAATATTTTACCAATGATTTACTAAAAATGAACTATAATTGCGACTATGAAAAAAATTTTAATTGTAAGACTTACCGCATTAGGTGACATTGTAAATAGCTCCATTGTAATTCAGCTCATAAATAACAAATTTGATAATATTCAAATTGATTGGCTTTGTGAGGATATTAACAAAGAGTTAGCTACATCTATTATTGGTATAAACAGAGTTCACACCATTTCTCTTAAAAAATTAAAAAAATCGCGTAGCTTCAGTGAGTTAAAAAAGACAATAAACTATCTAAAAAACCTACCTAAATATGAGATGGTTATTGATATGCAAGGGTTACTAAAATCTTCAATTGTCTCAAAGCTAGTCTCTAATGAAACTTATGGTTATGACAAAAATAGTTCAAGAGAGTCTCTATCATCTCTATTTTATAAATATCAATTCAATAAAAGCTATGAGAGTAATGTAATTGAAAGAAATATCTTTCTTACATGTAGCGCTCTTAAATGCACTATTAATAGTGATGAAATAGTAAATAAAGAGCCAATATTTCAAGTTAATAGCGACTTTACATGTAGTGCAGTTGTAAATGAAAAAAGAAACATTGCTCTTGTTATTGGTGCTTCTTGGGAGTCAAAAAAATACCCATTAGATAAGTTTATTGAACTTATAAACAGTAATTTAGATTATAATTTTTTAGTTCTAAGTGGAAATAAGAGTGAGTATAGTGATGCAAAGTATATTGCATCTAAGTCTCAATCGACTGCAATTGAGCCATCTTCTATTAAAAATTTAATATCACTTATCTCTAAAG
>JAYEGD010000279.1:0-8365 GCA_034658915.1 Campylobacterota bacterium
ATTGGAAGTTATACAAATCCTAATATTGAAAAAATTATCTCTTATGAGCCAACTTTGGTTATTGGTCAAGAGTTTCATAAAAAGAGTTTACAAGAATCAAAACGTTTTGGTATTAAGAGTATTGAGTTGAATTTAAAAACAGTTGAAGCTATAAAAGAGTCCATTAACAAGCTATCACAAGCTCTACATGTAGAACAAAATGCAAAAAGACTCATTGAAGATATTGATAACGCTTTAAGTAGTAAAAAAATTAAAAAATCTTCACATACTGTTTTAATTGTTTATGGATTAAAAGAGGATTTAAGAAGTGGAGTTTATGTAGCAGGTGATAACATCTTTTTTAATGACATCATAGAAGCGTGCGGAGATACAAACGCCTATAAAGATAGCTTTATATCTCAACCAGTTTTAGGCTATGAGAATATAATTGCACTCAACCCTGAACAAATTATCATCTTACACTCAAAAAAATCTGCTCCACATGTAGATGTTAAAAGAGCGCTTCAATCATGGAAAAACATTCCAACAAGAGCGTCAAAAAACTCACGAATAAGCGTTGTTGATGAGAGCTACATTCACATTCCATCACACAGAGTAGCACTCACAATTAAAAGGCTCTGTAAAGAGATGAGCTATGATTGAGCTAAACTCTTTTACATGTAGCTTTGATGAGACAATTTTAAGCGATGTTAATCTACAAATCAGTGAGCATTTGACAATTTTAGGAGCTAATGGCTCAGGCAAAAGTACTCTTGCAAAAGCAATTTGCAACCTTGTAAAATATAGTGGCGAGATTAAAATAGACTCAAAAAATGTAAAAGATTTTTCACTAAAAGAGTTAGCAACTACCATCTCTTATGTACCATCAAAACTAGACTCATATGATGACCACATAACTGTTTTTGATTTTATTTTACTCTCACGCTTTGCTCATAAACAACCCTTTAGCAACTACTCAAAAGTTGATTGTGAAATTGTAGAAGATGCAATTAACTCTTTACAACTCTCTCATTTAAGCTCTCAAACAGTCTCATCACTTAGCTCTGGTGAATCAGCACTAGTGCTAATAGCTAGCGCGTTATGTTCTAAAAGTGGAATTATTATTTTTGATGAACCTACAGCAAACCTTGACCCAAAAAACTCACAAATAATTGCTTCACACATCAAAAAACTAAAAGAGTCTCACCAAATTTTGCTTATTACTCACGATTTAAACTTAGCACACTTCATCTGCTCACCTGTTGCTTTTATTAAAAATAGAGAGCTACAATACTTTGAAAATGAGTTCTTTCAAGATGAAAATTTGCAAAATCTCTATGGTGTGAAGTTTAACTCTTTGGTAGTTGTTTATGGCTAATATTTTAATTGGATTACTATTTATACTAACGCTTGTTATCTCACCGTTTGTAGGTGCTGCACCTTTACATGTAGAGGATATTTTAAATTTAAAGACTCTTAGCAGTCAAATATTTTTTGACATTCGCCTACCTCGTGTTATTTTTGCACTAAGTGCTGGTGCAATTTTAGCTCTAAGTGGACTGCTTTTTCAAACACTTTTTAGAAATGTTTTGATGACCCCATACACTTTAGGGGTATCAAGTGGAGCAATTTTAGGAGCTGGAGTTGCAATTAAGCTTGGGTTAGGAGCTATCTTTTTTGGAATAAGCAGTGTCAATATTTTTGGTTTTATTGGGGCTATTTCGAGCATTTTACTACTTTTGCAAATATCTAAATATCTTAAAAAATCCATTAGTGAAAATCTTTTACTTTTAGGAATTGCCCTCTCGATGCTCTATGCATCCACACTTATGATAATTTTTTACCTAGGAGACCCCATTCAAAACGATATGCTTCTACGCTTTACTATGGGTTCTCTCTCTATTATTGGCTGGAGTGAGCCTGTAGTTATTTTTATTATCTCGCTCATATTGGCAGCCACTCTTTACATGTACCGCTTTGAACTACAAATTTTAAACATCTCAGAACAGAGCGCCAAACTTCAAGGAGTAGATAGCAAAAGAGTCACGATAATACTACTTCTAATCTCATCTTTTGCTATTGGTGTTTTGGTGAGCGTGAGTGGACCTATTGGTTTTGTAGGCTTAGTAATTCCACACATTGTCACAAAAATATACCGTACAACAGTAGATAAAAGAGTACTCAAAACAGCACTATTTGGCGCACTGTTTCTACTTTTTTGTGACACATTAACAAGAGCTTTACAGACATCAAGCGAACTACCAATAGGAATAATAACTGCAATAATAGGAGCACCATTTTTTATATATCTGATTATTGTTAATGCTAAGCATTAAAGTTTTATTTTTGAGGTACTATGAAAATGTCTCCATATAGTTTATGTGGTTTGTTTTGACAATACTCTAGGGTGTAAGCACAAACGATGGCATCTAGTTTGTCTTCATGATTTTTTAGTGCTTTACCTTTGAGGCTAGAGATATCAACTGCAAAATTACCTCTAAGACTCTTTGTTAGATACTCTTGAAGTGTGCTAAGTTGCTCTTTAATGAATTTTACATCTCTACCTTTTTTTCTTTTGTAGGGTAGGACTTTACCATGAAAACACTCCAAAATTGTTACATGTGGATAGACTTCAAACAAGTTCACCCCTAGCTTTTGTGGTATCATTTTTACTAAAGATTCACTGCGAATTACTCCTAAGCTGTTTTGTAATAGCTTTCTATTTACAGGATAAATACCCAACTTTTTAGAGCTATAATCTCTCAAAAAAAGCTTTTCTATCTCTCTATTACCACTCTCATTTTCAATCTTTAGTGGTGCATCAACTCCAACTTTTGCATCTGGATATTTTTTTATGAGTAGTGCAATATCTTCTAGCGTTTCAATGGTGTCACAAAAGAGTACTTCACTATCTTTTATAACTGCAACACCTGAAGAGTGATTATCACTCCAAGCTAAATCAATTCCAATGTAATACAAGAGTATCCTTTTATAGAATGATAAGCTCCGCAAACCATAGAAAGCTAAAAAATCCTATTATATCTACAATAGTTATAACAACTACAGAACTAGCAACTGCAGGATCTAGTTTTAATTTTTTAAGTACTATTGGTACGCTAGAGCCTAATATCCCAGCACTTAAAAAACTAATAAACATTGATAAACCAATAGCTGTAGATATAAGTATATCACTAAACCATACTTGAGTTATTCCAAAGCTCAGTACTCCAAAAAAGATACCATTTAGAAGTGACATGCTTATCTCTTTTTTTAGTATCGGTTTCATATTACCAAGTGTTATTTCGCCTAGTGCCATCTGTCTAACCATAACTGTCATAGTTTGAACAGAAGCTGTTCCTGCCATATTTGCAACTATTGGCATAAGAACAGCAAGTGCTACTATGGTATCGAGTGTATGCTCAAAGATACCAATTATAATTGAAACGATAACTGCATTTGCAAGATTTATCGTAAGCCAAGTAGCCCTTGTCTTTGCGGTCTTTGTGAATCCCTCTTGAATCTCTTCGTCTGCATCAATTTTATTTAGGTTATATATCTGTTTTGTTGCATCTTCTTGCATAATATCTATAACATCATCGTGGGTAATTCTACCTATTAGATGAGAGTTTCTATCCACAACTGCAAGAGTTGTTAAATCATACTTCTCTATCATATTAATTACATTTTCTACACTATCATGTGATGCTATTGAGTAGGTGTCTGAAAACTTATCAACAATTTGTGAGAACTGCTGAGTTTTATCTTCTAAAATCAAATCATCCATAGAGACAACTTTTACAAGCCTACCACCACTATCTGTCACAAAAACACTCTGAACTGAGCCTATACCCTCTTTTTTCAATCTGCTAAGTTTTTGTATTGCATACTCAATTGTTCTAAAATCAGAGACTTTAAAAATCTCTGTTTGCATAAGTGATCCAGCTTCATCATCATCATAGCTCATAAGTTTCTCAACACTCTTTTGAGTCTTGTCACTTAAATGTGAAAATACTTCATCTTCTAGCTCTTTATGAGTTTTTGAAATAGCAATAAAGAGATCAGTTGCATCATCACTCTCAAGTGCTTCAATAATTTCAGCTAACCCTTGAGCGTTATATTTTAAAATTAAGTCTATTTGAAATGTTGTTGGAAGCTCTATGAAAGTTTGCGCTCTTATTTGAATAGGAAGTGTCTGAAGATAGTCAAAAAACTTATTCTCATCATCTTTTTTTATATCTTCTAAGTAGTCAGCAATATCTGCATCATCTATTTTACTATCTTGATTTATACCTTTTTTTAATTTTTTAAGATATAAATCAATAGCTTTAGTATTCATATGTAACTACTAGTTCTTCTCTAAAGTCTCAAAACCTGGTAAAACTTTACCCTCTAATAACTCTAGTGAAGCACCACCACCTGTTGATATGAAACTAATGTTCTCTTTTTCACCAGCTTTATCAGCTGCATTTGCAGTGTCTCCACCACCTACTATACTGTAAGCGTAAGTATCTGCAATTGCATGAGCTACTCTGTATGTCCCTTTTGAAAATCTATCAATTTCAAAAATCCCCATAGGTCCATTCCAGATTATTGTATTTGACATACCAATAGCCTCTTCAAAAAGTTTGACAGTTGCTGGTCCAATATCTACAGCTGTAAAGTTCTCTAATACATCTTGAGCTGGAACTATCTTGACATCTATTGGATGCTCTATACTATCTGTAATTACAACATCAACTGGTAGATAGACATTTACATTAGCATCTGAAGCACTTTGAATAATAGTTTTAGCAGTCTCTAAGTACTCATCTTCAACAAGTGAGCTTTGCATATTGTAGCCCATAGCTTTTAAAAATGTGTTACTCATAGCTCCACCAATAACAAGCTTGTCAATTTTAGGAATAATGCTATTTAGAAGCGTTATTTTAGATGAAACCTTAGCCCCACCAATAACTAAACAAATTGGTGCAACAGGTTTAAATAGTGCTTTTGCAAATGCATCTATCTCTCTTTTCATTAAAAAACCAGCTACACTATTTTTAACAAATGAAGTAACTCCTACAGTTGAGCTGTGTGCTCTATGGCTTGTTCCAAATGCATCATTTACAAACACATCACAAAGTGAGCCTAACTCACGAGATAGCGTCTCATCGTTCTTTGTTTCACCCTCGTAAAATCTAATGTTTTCTAGTAGAAATATTTCGCCATCTTTTGCATTTAAAAGCTCATCTTTATTCTCTATGAAATTTTCTACTAAAGTTATCTTTTTCTCTAAAAGTCTCTCAACTCTTTTAATAATGTGCTTTAGTGAAAAGTCTGGATTAGCTTTACCTTTAGGCCTACCTAAGTGAGTAACTAAAATGATAGTTGAAGCTTCATGGTCAATACAGTAGTTAATAGTACGAAGTGCCTCTTTAATTCTTGTCTCATCTGTAATATTATGGTGTGAGTCCATAGGCACATTAAAATCTACTCTTATTAGAACTCTTTTACCATGTACATCAATCTGTTTCAGAGACTTTACGTCTTGCATTAATTCGATATTACTAAGCATTGTACATCTCTTTATAATATTTATCTGCCATAGGTCCTGAGTCAAACTCAAACAGAACATCATTCATTGAATTTTTCATAAGATCTTTCCATTTTTTTACATTGTTATAGTAAAGTGGAATTATCTCATTCTCTAAAGTATCCATCATACTTTTATTGTCATTGTCATCTTGTTCGTGTGTACTAAGAGAAGCATCTGCACCTTGAATTGTAAAGCTATTTACACTATCTTTAGAAAACTCCGGATGCCAACCATCAGCTATTGAGAAGTTAATTGCACCATTCATAGCAGCACTCATACCACTTGTTCCACTAGCTTCACGAGTAATTCTTGGTGTATTTAGCCAGATATCTGCACCTTTTTTAAGTTTCATAGAGAGTTCAATCTCATAACCAATTAATACCGCGATAGATTTGTACTGTTTTGCAACGTCAATTAAGTCATTAAAGATATTTATTGAGTTCATATCAAATGGGTATGGTTTTCCTGCCCAAATAATTTGTACTGGTTGTTCTGTTCTTGTAATTAGCTCTACAAATCTTTTAAAGTCATGTTTTAAGAGTCCTGGTCTTTTGTACTCTGCAAATCTTCTAGCCCATACAATTGTTAAAATTTCAGGGTCAAACATCTTTCCTGTTTGGTTTGCAACCTCATCAAAAAGTTGTCTTTTAAGATGTTTCTTTCTTGAAATTAGCTCATAATCTTCATGCTCATCAAGAGCTGCTAGCATTGGTTTGTCTGCCCAAAATCTCTTGTTTTGTGCATTTGTAATAGGAATTATTTTACATGTATCTTCATACTCACTCCACATCTCATTAGCAACAACTGCGTGCATTTCAGATACACCATTTGCTATTTTTGCAACTCTTAGCGCACCTACTGTTAAGCTAAAATCATCATCATAGATTTTAGTTAAATCTTGTGCTTGTTTTAGTGTTAATGTTGAGAAAAATCCCATTTCATGAAGTAGATGAGCATTATGAATCTCATTTCCAGCAGCTTCTGGTGTGTGAGTAGTAAAACGTATTTTCTCTCTTAACTCACCATCTCTTTTGTACTTATTAGCATAAAGTTCAAAAACTAATGGAAGAGCGTGACCCTCATTCATATGGTAAATATCTACCTTATGGTTAAGTGCTTCTAAAACCTTTACACCACCAATTCCTAAAATTGTCTCTTGAGCAATTCTTGCATCTTCATGTGCATCATAAAGCTTATGAGTAATTGTTCTTGAGAGGTAATCATTTTCGTCAATATCTGTTGAGAGTAAAATAATAGGTGCACTACCAAATACATCAGCAGGAAGAAGCATCGCTTTTACAACAACATCCTTACCATTAATGTTTACATGTACTTTTACATTTAAGTCCTCTAAAAATTGATAATATTTTCTTCTAAACTCTACTCTTAGGCTTCTATGCTCATCTCTTGCTTGGTCATAATAGCCATAGCTCCATAACATTCCAACACCAATAGTGTTCTGTTTTAAATCATATACACTTCTCATATGAGAACCTGCTAAAAACCCCAATCCGCCAGAGTAGATTTTTAGTGATTGATGAATAGCAAACTCCATAGAGAAGTAAGCAACACTTTTACTATATTTAGGATCAAATTCGTACTGTTTAATTTGCATTCAAATTACCTTTTATTACATTTTTTTATTTCATAAAGATGTATTATACTTTAAATGTTCCTAATAATATCAACACTTTGTAACACTAGCGTTACAAGAGAGTGAAAATTGTGTAACCAAACAGAAATATATAACAATTATAATGCTACTATTAAATATGATGAATTAATATCAAAAATTTAAAGGAAACACAATGGCATTAAAAGTTGCAATCAACGGTACGGGTAGAATTGGTTTAATAGTAGCAAAAATAGTTACTGCTAGAGACGATATGGAATTAGTTGCGTTAAATACAACTACAAAACCTGATATGCTTGAGTATTTACTAAAGTATGACTCAGTTCATAAAGGTGTAGATGCTAAAGTAATTGATGATAGTTCAATTAACATTGGTGGAAATGTTGTAAAAATGTTTAGTGAGCGTGATGCTTCTTTAATTGAGTTTGGTAAGTGTGGTGCAGAAGTTGTAATTGAGTGTACTGGCGCATATTTAACAACTGAAAAGTGTAAAGCACACCTAAGAGATGGTGTTAAAAAAGTTGTAATTAGCGCACCTGCTAAAGATGACACTCCAACTTATGTGTTAAACATTAATACAGACGCATATAGTGGTGAAGAGATTATCTCTAATGCTAGTTGTACTACTAACTGTTTAGCTCCTATTTGTAAAGTTTTAGATGAGGAGTTTGGTATTGAAAATGGTTTAATGACAACTATTCACTCATACACAAATGATCAAAATATTTTAGATGTTAAACATAAATCTGACTTTAGACGCGCTCGCGCAGCTGCTGTTAATATGATTCCTACTACTACAGGCGCGGCTAAAGCTATTGCTAAAGTAATGCCAAATCTTTTAGGTAAACTTAATGGTTATGCTATGAGAGTTCCAACTGCGGACGTTAGTGTTGTAGATTTAACAGTTAATTTGAAAAAAGATGTAACAATTGAGAGCGTAAATGAAGCAATGGACAAAGCGTCAAAAGCTGGTTTTGCAGGACTTTTAGAGATAGATTATGACAAAAGAGTATCTAGTGACTTTATTGGAAGCACATATAGTTCAACTTTTGTACCTGATATGACATCTGTAGTAGATGGCACTACTGTAAAAGTTTTAGCGTGGTATGATAATGAGTGGGGCTATAGCAGTCGTTTAGTTGATATGGTGAAATTTGTAGGAACAAAATAATGTTAAA
>JAYEGD010000280.1:0-8345 GCA_034658915.1 Campylobacterota bacterium
ATTCCATAGTATATTCGTTCAGAGACAATTTCAAATGGATTTTGAATATGTTTTAAGCCCATATGCTCATAATGTTGAATGTGTTGCTTTGATGTTCCTTTTACAATTACATCTAAGTTTTTATTTAGGAGTTTACTAATAGTTGCTATTTGTGAATTTTTAATATCATCTTCAAAAAGTGAAATAATAGCAAAACAGTTTTTATGATGAATCCCAGCCATTTTTAGCATATCTTGATTAGTAGCCTCTGCAACAAAAGCAGGAACTGAGGGGTAGAAGTTATTTAGCAACAGTTCATCTATTTTTTCTATGTTTTTGTCCAATACAACTACTCTGAAGTCATACGAATTAATTCTATCAATAATGCTTTTTGTAATGTTGTTATAGCCCAATATTATAACAAATTTATTGTTCAAATGTTTTACTTTTTTTCTAAAGCTATTTCTATTAATTGCACGTTTCAGTGCATCATCTTGAATTAGAGAGACAATGCTTCCAATGGCGTAGAACCAACCTATTACCGTTAAGTAAATAGAGAAACTAACCCACATTCGTTGAGGATATGTAAAAGTGTAAGGGGTATCACCAAAGCCAATTGTTGTAGCAGTATATGTTATGAAGTAAAAAGCGTCAAAGAATGACATATAATATGGATGTCCATCGTCATCAACTCCCTCAATTGCAATAAGACCTGTAATGGATATTGCAAAAGTGATAATAATGACTAAAAAAGGTACTCTTAACCTTTTTAAAACAATCCAAAAAATCTGTTCATTCATCGCTTAACGCTTCGATTTTAGTGTATCGCCAATAAATAAAATAACAGAAACCATATTGGCTAACAACGCACCACCAGAGAGTGAGATGATTGCTGCCACGCTCTCTTGAGAGAATGTTGCACTTACATAGAGTGAAAATGCCCAAAGTGTAGCTGCTGCAATGAGTTGAATGTCAGCAACTAAACTAGTAGCTAATAAAACGGAGCCAATTTGTGTCTTGTCTCCTAGTTTTAGAACAGTTGCAATTAGGTTTACTACAATGGCTGCAAAAAGCTCATAAGAGCTATGCTCAACAATATTGGTTAAATCACCATAGAAAAAACCGAAGTTTAGAGTCATGGCTAAAATGAAGAAAAAGCCGGAAATAATTTTAGAGATGTTCATGTCTGCTCCAGAGGAATTTAGCAATATTATAGAACTTACACACTTAAAGTACAAAATTTTTCAAAAAAGATTAAAATATAGAGTAAATATGACATAAATATTACACTAAGTCAGGTACAATGGCAGATTACAAAAAAATTAGGACTATATTTTATGTCAATTATTGAAAAAACAAAGAGTGAGATTACATTTTCTAAAGATGAATTTATTATCTCAAAGACAGATTTAAAAGGCAAAATAACCTACTGTAATGAGCTTTTCATTGAAGTATCGCAATATAATGAAGATGAACTTTTGGGTGCACCTCACTCACTTTTAAGACATCCAGATATGCCATCAGTTATATTTGCACACCTTTGGAGTGAACTGCAACTAGGTCATGAAGTCTTTGCTTATGTAAAAAATAGAAATAAACTTGGTAAGTTTTACTGGGTTTTAGCATTTGTGACACCATCTTTTAATGAAAAAGGAGAACTCTTTGAGTACTTCTCTGTTAGACGTGTTCCAGCTTCTCAAGATATTATTGAGACAATAGACTCTCTTTATAGTAAACTTTTACTAGAGGAAAAAAGAGCAGGGTTAAGTGCAAGTCAAGCTCTATTAAATAAAATATTAGAAGACAAAGGAGTAAGTTATGAAGAATTTATCTTCTCTTTCTAAGATTCAATATGCAAATATAGTATCTATCGCTATATTTTTTATTGCACTTATAATTGAGATATATCATTATGGATTCGATTTTCTTAGAGTCTTAAATATTGCTAACTTTTTATTAGCAGGTTTTATGTTCTTAAATATTAAAAAAGTACAAAGCTCCATTTCAGATTTTTCACAGATTTTAAAAAAAGCAAAAAAGGGTGACCTTACAGGTAGAATTACACATGTAAGAGATGCAGGTGAGTTAAAAGAGTTAAATTTTGATATCAACAATTTGTTAGATCAGTTTGAAGTCTTTACAAAAGAGGTTGATGGATCATTTAATGCAACTTCACATGGAAGATACCATAGAAATATCTTTTTAGATGGACTTCATGGCTCATACTTAAGTAGTGCAAAAAATATAAATACAGCCATTGAGGCTATGCGTGAAAATATAGCAAGCATAGTTGATACAGCAAATAACTCAGAAATTACAAAAATATCACAAGGTATGGGTGGATTTAACATAATTCAAAGAGACCTCCTACAAGCTATTGATGCACTTCAAAGTATCTCTGAAAACTCCCACTCAATATCTAATAATGCAACAGCTTCTCAAGAGGAGTTAGTAGAGACATCTTCAGATATTTCAAAAATTGTAGAACTCATAAGCTCAACTGGTGAGAAAATTGACTCGCTCTCAGCTAATATGAATGAAGTTAGCAGTGTTGTATCTCTTATTAACGATATTGCAGATCAAACTAACCTGTTAGCACTAAATGCAGCAATTGAAGCTGCTCGTGCAGGAGAGCATGGACGAGGCTTCGCAGTTGTTGCAGAAGAGGTAAGAAAACTAGCAGAAAATACTCAAAAAGCAACTGCAACAATATCTATTTCAATTAAAACACTTCAACAAGAGAGCAGTGAAATAGATGAGTCTTCACAAGAGATGAACACTCTTGCAAACCTACTATCTGAATCTATGGAGCGTTTTTCATCAACACTTGGTGAATTTACAGAAGATGCTAAAGTATCAAGAGATGACTCTAAAATGATGAATAATACACTATTTATTATTTTGGCAAAAATTGATCATATCATTTTTAAAACCAATGCTTACAACACAGTTATTAACAGAACATTTCACCAAAACTTTACAGATCATCACAACTGTCGCTTAGGTAAGTGGTATGATGGCAAAGGAAAAGATGATTTAGGTAATACAAAAAGCTACACAACAATGGTGCCATTTCACAAAACGGTTCATGATATGGCAATTCAAAATGCATCGTTCATTGCAGAAGATGGTGGAATTAATAAAAACTTTAAGAGTATTGTTTCTAACTTTAATGAGATGGAAAAAGCTAGTGAAAATCTCTTTATTATTTTAGAAACTATCTTAAATGAGTCAAAAGAGTTGATTTATGAGAGAGGAAAATAAGATGAGTGAAGAGAAAGCGAGACAATATATAGATGAAATTTTTTCAGGCGATGGTATGATATCTGCTTTTTGTAAAGTGCATTTTTGTGATGACTGTTATAGCACAACAAGGCTATACAATAGAGTTTTAGAGTACCACAACAGCGCATTAGTTCAAAACGAGTACTTAAAAGCTACTGAACGTGCAAAAGAGTGTTTTCTTGATAGACAAAAAAATTAAAAGCACAATTACAATATAATTTCATTTTAAGGAGTTGATATATGAAAGCGAATGTTTTTTTTGGTTCAAAAGAGTATGAGACGAAAGAGTACTCAGATAGATTGAGTCCATATAGTGGCGAAGCTGTAAGTAGTTGTGCAATATGTAGTGAAGATGATGCTCTTAAAGCTTTACATGTAGCTCAGCGGGCCTCTATTACATGTAAGCAATCTACAGTTTCTCAAAGATGTAGTTGGCTTTTGGATGTTGCTTCAAAGCTACGTGAAAATCGTGAAGATTTTGCTAAAACTATTACAGATGAGGTAGGAAAACCAATAGCATCTGCGAGAGTAGAAGTAGATAGATGTATTGAGACAATTAGACTCTCAGCAGAGACAATGCGTACAATGAGTGGCGAGACAATTAACACAGACGCAATGCCAAGTGGTAAAAAAACTACATCATTTTTCAAACATGTTCCATGCGGTGTTGTTGTTGCAATTACCCCATTTAATTTTCCACTAAATTTAGCTGCACACAAATTAGCACCTGCACTTGTTGCTGGAAATGCAGTTGTTTTAAAACCAACACCAGAAGCTCCATTAACAGGCTACAAGTTTGCAAAACTTTTTATTGAGAGTGAGTATGCAATTAAAGATGCTTTAAGTGTTGTCTATGGTGATGCAGAAGTGGGTGGTGTATTAGTAGGTAGTGATATTCCTAGAGTAATTAGTTTTACAGGAAGTGTTCAAGTAGGAAATATCATTACAAAGCACGCTGGAATTAAAAAAATATCTTTAGAGTTAGGTGGAAATGCAGCTACTTTTATTGACAAAAGTGCAGACTTAAAATTAGCAGCCGCTCGTTGCGCACTTGGTGCATTTGCTAACTCTGGACAGGTCTGTATCTCTTTGCAACGCATCTATGTTCATGATGATATTTATGAGGAGTTTAGTGAACTTTTAGCAGATGAGACACTAAAGTTAAAAGTAGGTTCACCTTATGATGATGATACATTCATGGGTCCTTTAATTGATGATGACTCAGTACAAAGAGCAAATGAGTGGGTTCAAAGTGCAATTAGTGAGGGTGCTAGGTCACTGCTTGAAGTAAAAAGTAGTGGCAGAATTTTTTACCCATGTATTATGGCAGATGTAACAGATGATATGAAGATAATATGTGAAGAGGTTTTTGCACCTATTGTATCACTTGTGAGAGTAGCAGACTTTGATGAGGCGAAAGCTAAGATGAGTAACTCCCCTTATGGACTTCAATACTCAATATTTAGTAACGATTTGGCACTAAGTATGAGAGCAATAGATGAGTTAGATGCTGGCGGAGTTGTAATAAACGATATGCCAACACTACGTTTTGACATTCAGCCATATGGTGGTATAAAACTAAGTGGAGTAGGACGTGAGGGTCCACGTTTTGCCATTGAAGAGATGAGTGAAATTAAGTCTATTATTATTTGTTAAGATTAATGGTTATATAATATTGCATATGCAAAAAAGGATAGCGTTATGAGTACAAAACGTGGAATGTCAATTGGTATAGATAGAGTTGGAAATGAATTTTTTCTTAATTTAAAAGCTGTTGGAACATTGAGCCATGAGGATTATGAGGCATTTACTCCAATGATTGACTCTGCTCTTAATAGTGTAAAAGAGCCAAAAGTAAAAGCTTTTTTTGATATTACTGAGTTGCAAGGCTGGGAATTAAGAGCTGCATGGGATGACTTTAAATTAGGTCTAAAACATGGTAATGAGTTTGAAAAAATTGCTCTTTATGGAAATAAAAATTGGCAAGAAAAAATTTCAAAAGTTGCTTCATGGTTTGTTGCTGGAGAAGTTAAATTTTTTGACAACTATGATGAAGCGTATGAATGGATTAAAGCATAGATTAACTTCCTCGTTCCACCTAGAGAGAGGTGGAACAAGAAAAAGTCCCATTAAGTGAAACTTTTATTGGATATAATCTCATTTCAAAAATTATATTAAATGAGTATTATGAAAAAAGTTGATAATAAAAAACGAAGTTATAATGACTACATAACAGATGAGAGTGTAGAGGATTACTCTTTACGTTATGCTCCAAAATCTTTTAGAAAATTCTCCGAAGCGATGATTGCTAATACTGCCATGGGTAGTATATCTTTTTTGGCACTTGAGGCTATTGGCGCATCTATTGCTATGCATTATGGTTTCACTACTGCTTTTTGGGCAATTTTAACCGCTTCATTAATTATATTTTTTACAGCAATTCCTATTAGTTATTACGCCGCTAGATACAACATTGACATCGATTTAATTACAAGAAGTGCTGGTTTTGGTTATGTTGGTTCTACATTTACATCTCTTATTTACGCCTCTTTTAGCTTTATTTTCTTTGCATTAGAAGCCGCCATTATGGCACAAGCGTTGGAGGTCTATTTTGGTCTGCCATTAGCATGGGGTTATCTGTTTAGTTCCATTATTATCATTCCGATGGTTTTTTACGGAATAACTTTCATTAACAAATTACAATTTTGGAGTCAACCAATTTGGATTATTATGATGGTTGCGCCATTTATTGCAGTTCTTCTAAAAGAGCCACAAGCGTATGATGCATTTATATCATTTAGTGGAGATATATCTAAAAGTAGTGATTTTGACATCTACTATTTTGGAATGGCTGTTGGAATATCTTTGTCTCTTATTGCCCAAATTGGAGAGCAGGTTGACTATTTGCGTTTTATGCCTCCTTTGCATAAAAAGAATCGTTTTAAGTGGTGGAGTTCTATGTTAATTGCTGGTCCTGGTTGGATTATTCTTGGATTTATGAAGCAGATGGGTGGGATATTCTTAGCAGCAGTTGTGTTGCTTGCAGGTATGAGTCTTTATGATGCAAAGACACCAATTCAGATGTATAATATTGGTTATCAGTATATTTTTGAAAATCAAGGCATTGCTCTTGCAGCGGCTACTTTTTTTGTTGTTGTTTCACAAATTAAAATAAATGTTACTAACGCTTACGCTGGCTCACTAGCATGGTCAAATTTTTTCTCTCGTGTAACTCACTCTCACCCTGGACGTGTTGTTTGGATGGTCTTTAACATAGGAATTGCACTTTTGTTGATGGAGTTGGGGCTTTTTGATGTTTTAGAGAAAGTTTTAGGTCTCTACTCAAATGTTGCTATTGCTTGGATTGGTGCTATTTTTGCAGATTTAATGATAAATAAACCTCTTGGACTTAGTCCTAAAATTGTAGAGTTTAAAAGAGCCTATTTGTACAATATGAACCCAGTTGGTGTAGGGAGTATGGGAATAGCTTCGATTATATCAATTTTTGCATTTATGGGCTTTTTTGGAGATATGGCTCAAAGTTATTCATCTATTATGGCTATGTTTATAGCTATTTTGCTATCTCCAATTATTGCATATGTAACAAATGGAAAATACTATATTGCAAGAGAGAATGAGAATACAAACAGTGATAAAACACACTGTACATGTGATACGTGCGATACAAAGTACGAGATAGAAGATATGGCATACTGCTCATTTCATAAAACTAATATCTGCTCACTGTGTTGCTCTTTGGACTCTTTATGTCATGATGGATGTAAAGTAAAGGTTGAAAACACAATTAGAGAGTCAATTGCTAACAAAATTAGCGATTTTTTCAACAACGCAATTTCTGCTGAAATAAGTATGAAAATATTTGATTTTGTTGTTATTACATCGGGACTATTTTTAGTTGTTGGGATTATGGCGTGGATGACACTATCTATGCAAGTTGATGATATTCCAACAGCATATATTAGTGAGTTTGAAGAGAGTATTATAAACTACTCTTTGGTTATTGGAATGCTTATGACAATAATTGCACTTTGGATACTTCTGCTTCAAAATAGTAGAATAAAAGCTGAATATCAACTAGAGCTGCAAAATAGAAATCTTGAAAATGAGATTGCAATTAGAAGAGAAGCTGAGCAAAAAGCTGAGAATGCAACAAAAATAAAATCTGAATTTTTAGCAAATATGTCACACGAGATAAGAACACCTATGAATGGAATAATAGGAATGTCACACTTAGTCTTAGGAACAGAGTTAAGTGATAAACAAAGAGACTATATTCAAAAAATAGATGGAAGCGCAAAGTCACTCCTTGGAATTATTAATGATATATTAGATTTTTCAAAAATAGAAGCAGGGAAGCTAACAATTGAAAAAATAAAATTTGATATGTTTAAGACAATAGATAGTGTAGTAAACATAATTGAGTTTAAACTTCATGAGAAAAAACTTGAACTTATAGTTAATTACAAGACACAACAAGGTAGGCTATTTTATGGAGATAGCTTAAGAATTGCACAAATTTTAACAAATTTAACTACAAATGCTATTAAATTTACAGAAGTTGGCGAAGTTGAAATATCTGTAAATAAACTAAACAGTTCAAGAGTTAGATTTGAGGTTAGAGATACTGGTATAGGTCTGAGCGAGGAGCAACAAAAGAAGCTATTTCAATCATTTTCTCAAGCAGATGGAACAATAACTAGAAAATATGGTGGCACAGGTCTTGGCTTAGCAATTTCAAAACAGTTAGTTGAGTTAATGAACGGTAAAATTTGGGTGGAGTCACAAAAAGGTGTTGGAAGTAGATTTATTTTCGAGATTGACTTGCTTGAAGAAAAAGAGAGCAAAAGAGTGTTTAAGCAATTTAAAGATAAAAAAATCCTTGTAGTTGATGACAATGCAATATGGCTAGAAATTTTACATAGTGTTTTAACGGACTTCGGAGTTAGCGTAGATAGAGCAAAAAGTGGCGCTATGGCAATTAAGATGATTGCAGATGCGAAGCAAAAATATGATTTAGTTCTAATGGATTGGAATATGCCAGAGCTAGATGGAATAGAGAC
>JAYEGD010000281.1:0-8314 GCA_034658915.1 Campylobacterota bacterium
TACAAATGCTGCATTTATTAAAAGTAATTTGTCAAAATGCTCTTTAACAAAATGCTCACTACTTGAACAAGATTTTTCAAATGCTAAACTCTACTTAGTGCAATTTAGTAACTCTGATTTATCAGGTAGTAAGTTTGATGGCTCAGACCTATCATTGAGTAATTTCAATAATGCAACTTTAGATAAATGCTCATTTATAGGCTCTACATGTAGAAGTACTATTTTTAAAAATGCGTCTTTAAAGAGTGCCAACTTTTCAAATGTATCTGCCCTAAATGCAAACTTTACAAAAGCCAACTTAGAGACTGCCATTTTTAATGGTGCAGATATTTCAAAAGCTCAGTGTTCATCTACTACATGTACTCTAACTAACTTTAGTAATGCAAATGCTACTTATGCCAATTTTAATTATGCAATATTTGAAGATGCAAACTTAAATGGAGCGGACTTCTCATTTTCAAGAATGCATAAAACACAATTTATAGATTGCGATTTACATAAGTCAAAATCTATTAACATCAAAAAAACAGACAGGGACTTAGCAGAAGCTGAAAGCTGGTCTAT
This sequence comes from Campylobacterota bacterium, assembly GCA_034658915.1. Classification (GTDB taxonomy): domain Bacteria; phylum Campylobacterota; class Campylobacteria; order Campylobacterales; family Sulfurimonadaceae; genus JAYEGD01. The sequence goes on from JAYEGD010000281.1 coordinate 565, forward strand.
ACCTCAATCAATTTTTAAGGATTAAAATGTACCAAATAACAACAGAAGATGCCGCAAACATTGCAGAACCAGATGTCTGTATGACAGTAACACCAGATGGACCAATTCCTATTCCATACCCAAATATGTCTAGCTCATCAAATGTTGAAGAGCCTATTGAGACGATTATTGTAGATGGTGGTAATGTTTTAAATATGATGAGTGAAATAAGTTCAAGTGAAGGAGATGAAGAGGGAATTGAGGGAGGCGTAGTCTCAGAAGAGACTGGAAGTATGACAAGATATACACTAGGGAGTGAAACTCTTTTTTTAAAAGGCTCACCAGCTGTTAAACTAACAAGTTCAACAGCTCAAAATGGAGAGATTATGAATGCAGAGGGTGCATGCATAGAACCTAGTCAAGAGATTTTAAGTGTCATGAGTTAGCAAGTAAACACTACATGTAGGTCTCATAAAAGTCACACTGTGTATTTTGTGGTTACAAACATGAAACTATTTAAATATACAAGCTACACTTAACAATTATATCTATATAATCGTATAAATTAAATTTATAAAAAAAGGAAACTAATATGGGAAAAGATAGTTCAGTAGCTCCTAAAGAGAGAGTTAATATTACATACAAGCCAGATGTTGGTGATCAAAAAGAGGAAGTTGAACTACCACTTAAGATGTTAGTTATGGGTGACTTTATTGATCGTCAAGATGATAAAGAGTTAGAAGATAGAAAAGCAATTAATGTTGATAAAGATAATTTCAATGATGTAATGGAGGGTCAAGGTTTAAGTCTTGAAATGTCTGTACCAAACCATCTTAGTGAGCCTGTTGAGGGCGAAGAAGAGAGCAAGCTTGCAACTACTCTAAAGTTCAAAAATATGAGAGACTTTGACCCAGACACTATTGCGCAAGAAGTTCCAGAACTAAAACAACTACTAGACTTAAGAGATGCTCTAACTGCACTTAAAGGTCCACTAGGAAATGTTCCAGAGTTTAAAAAGTTAATTCAATCATTAGTTAAAGATGACGCAACACGTGAAACTTTAACAAAAGAGTTAAAACTAGATGAGGAGGAGTAAAATATGAGCAGTGAAGAGACACAACAGTCCCAAGAAGCAGCCAGTTCAACAACAGATGCAACTTCACTAATAGATGAGATTGTACAACAGACTAAAATGAAACCAAATGATGATGGTTACTCTATTACAAAAAAGGGTGTTCAAGCTTTTATTGATGAGTTGCTAAAACCTCAAATGGAGGGCGAAAAAGTTTCAAGTGCAATAGTAGATAAAATGATTTCTGATATTGACTCTAAACTAAGTTCTCAAATGGATGCAATTTTACATAATGACAAGTTCCAAAAAATGGAATCATCGTGGCGTTCACTAAAATCTTTAGTAGATAAGACAAACTTTCGTGAAAATATTAAACTTGAGATACTAAATGTTAAAAAAGAGGAGCTTCAAGATGACTTTGAAGATGCTCCAGAAATCACAAAATCTGCTCTTTATAAACTTGGCTATACAGCAGAGTTTGGACAATTTGGTGGTCAACCGTATGGGTTAATGCTTGGAAATTATGACTTTAGTCATGGCGCTGAAGATATTGGGTTGATGCAAAACCTATCTAGTGTTGCTACTATGATGCATGCTCCTTTTATTGGTTCTGCTAGTCCAAAAATGTTTGGTTTAGAGAACTATTCAGGGCTACCAAATTTAAAAGATTTGAAATCGATTTTTGAGATGCCACAATACACAAAATGGCGCTCATTTAGAGAGTCTGAAGATTCTCGCAATTTAGGTTTAACAGTCTCAAGATACCTACTTAGAACACCTTATGGTGAAGATACAAAAAAGATTAAAAGCTTTAAATATGAAGAGGATGTATCTGGATCTAATGATGACTTTGTATGGGGTAACTCAGCTTTTGCATTTGCTTCAAACATTAGTAAAAGTTTCGCATCATACCGCTGGTCATCAAACATCATTGGACCACAAGGTGGTGGTGCAGTTGAAGATTTACCTGTATATAACTATGAGTCAATGGGTGAATTACAGACAAAAATTCCAACAGAGATTTTAATTTCTGAAAGAAGAGAATTAGAGTTAGCAGATGAGGGCTTCATTGCTCTTACTATGAGAAAAGGTAGCGATAATGCAGCATTCTTCTCAGCAAACTCAGTACAAAAACCAAAAGTTTTTGCAGATACTCCAGAGGGTAAACAAGCAGAACTAAACTACAAACTAGGAACTCAACTTCCTTACACATTTATTGTTTCACGTTTAGCTCACTACATTAAAGTTATTCAAAGAGAGAACATAGGTACTTGGAAATCAAGAGGTGAGCTAGAAGATGAGTTAAACAACTGGATTCGTCAATACGTTTCAGATCAAGAAAATCCATCGGAAGGAGTACGTAGTAGAAGACCATTACATAAAGCACAAATTGATGTTACAGATGTTGAGGGCGACCCAGGTTGGTACAAAGTAAAACTGAAAGTTGTGCCACACTTTAAATATATGGGATCATCATTTGAGTTATCACTTGTTGGTAAGCTAGAACAAGATTAAAAAAAGAGTGCCTAAAATCTCAAAAACAGAGTTTTTGAAGCTTTAGGGGGTTGTAGGGACAATTTTGTCCCTGCCACATTAATGAGCAAGCTCATTAATGTGCATAAAATTATAATAAAAGGATATACAATGGCAATGACAGGTTATTTAACATTAGAGGGAATGAACCAAGGTAAAATTGAGGGCGACGTAACACAAAAAGGTCGTGAAAAAACTATTTTAGTTTACGGAATTGAGCATGCTATAGAGATTCCAAAAGATACACATACAGGTATGCCAACTGGGCAAAGAATCCATATGCCATTTTGCATTACAAAGCATTTAGACCAAGCTTCTCCAAAGATTATGCAAGCAGTAACATCTGGTGAGCATATGAAAACATTTGAGTTAAAATATTTTCGTATTAATGACAAAGGTCAAGAAGAGCATTACTACACTGTAAAACTTGAAAATGCGATTGTAGTCTCTACGAAACATACAAAACCATTAACATTTTTACCAGATAACAAACCATTCCATGATATGGAAGATATCTGTTTCACTTATGAAAAAATCACAGTGACTTATGAGCCAAGTGGTATAGAGGCTGAAGATAACTGGAAAGAGCCAAAATCTTCTTAATTTTTGAGGGATATCCCTCAAAAATAGAAAACAGATAATATGTTTAAAGAGCGACTATTTGAGAGAGTTATGCATATGCAAGAAGATTCGTCCTACCGTCCTGAGGTGCTTAGCACAAGTGTTGAGTTAGAGTCGATTTTAAACTATCTTCAAAAAATTCTATCCACTAAACAAGGTAGTACAGTAGTATCTTATGACTTTGGTATTCCAGACATAACAAACTTTCATGATAAATCTTATGGCGAGTACATAAAGAGTATGGAAGATGGTTTAGTTCAAACTATAACAAAATTTGAACCACGCTTAACGAATGTCAAAGTGATACACGATAAAAAAAGTGAGCAATCGACAATAATGTATTTTAAAATAGATGCTCAACTTTCAAGCAACACCAACATACCTGTTTTATTTGAAACAGTTATAAATCCAGATGGAAAAGTGGCAGTTAATGAGTAATAAATCTTTTGAAAGCTATTTTCAACACGAACTTAGCAAAATTAGAGAGCTATCTAAGGAGTTTTCAAAAGAGTATCCAGCTGTTGCACCACTTTTAGATGCTCACAATTCAGACCCAGATGCAGAACGTCTTATTGAGGGTGTTGCATTTCTAACAGGACTTTTGCAACAAAAACTAGATGGTGAATTTCCTGAAGTAATCCATGAGTTAACAAATATTCTTTTTCCTCACTACCTTAGACCCATACCTGCTCTTTCTGTTTTAGAGTTTACACCTAAACCTAGTCTAAGAGAAGCTGTAAAGATACCAAAAGGCACACAAGTAAACTCAGTTGCCATAGAAGATATACAGTGTACATTTACAACAACTTCTACTCTTAATGTTTACCCTATGAGACTAAATAAATCAATCTATACTGTTATTGACAATAAGAGTAGCTCACTCCAATTAGATATAGAGTTAATTGATAGCAGTTTAGGTTCATTAAACCTAAATGAGTTGAACTTTTATTTAGGAGATAGCTACAACAACTCTTCAGACCTTTTTATGTTGCTTAGTCATTTTTTAAAAAGTATAGTTATAGAATTAGACAACTCAAAAACTGTTAATTTACCAATAGACTCTTTAGAGTGCGATGGGTTAAACAGTAACAATTCACTCTTCAACTATCCTAGTAATGCATTTTCGGGATACAAAATTTTACAAGAGTATTTTATTTTGCCACAAAAATTCTTCTTCTTTACACTTAGCAATCTTCATAAATTAAAACATTATGCAAACACCTCTAACTTTAAAGTAGTATTTAATTTTAAAAACCCTCCTACAACTTTAAACTCATTTTCCAATGATTCAATTAAACTTTTTTGTACACCTATTAGCAATATATTTGAAGATACGGCTGAGCCAATAACCCTTAAACACAACAGAGAGTTAATACGTGTTCGCACACCACTTAAATATAGTGACAAGTGCCAAGTGTATGATGTTGAAAAGATTACAAGCTATATTCAAGGTGAAGTTGAAAATAAAAAATATTTTCCATTTGAGTCATTTCAACATAAAACAAAAAATGTAAATTTATATCAAGTACATAGAAAAAAATCAATTATAAACTCTAAAGAGGAGATTTTTTTAGAGTTGCATTATGATGGCGAAATAGAGAGAAAAAAAGAGGTTTTGTCAATGCAGATTAGTTGTACAAATGCAACACACTCTGAAAGACTTAAGTTAGGAGAGATTTCACAAGGAAGTGATAACTCTCCAGAGTTAACAACATTTAAAAATATTATGCCATGTACTATGCAGATTGATTCGCCTTTAAGTGAGAATAGTTTATGGCAATTTGTATCTCATTTAAGTATAAATCTTCTAACACTCGCAGATATAAAAACTTTTAAAGAGATGCTGAAACTTTACCTATTTTCAAACAATAGAGATAAAAATAAAGTCTCTAAAAATCAAAAAAGAGTTGATGCAATTGAAGAGTTCAGCATTGAAACAATCGACAAAGTTAGTAGAGGATACCTTTTAAAAGGTCATAAAGCATATATGCATATTAGAGGAGACTATTTTGCATCCACAGGAGACATATACCTGTTTTGCACTATTATTTTACGTTTTTTAAGTAGTTATGCTGGAATTAATACATTTATAGAGCTAGAGGTAAAAGAGACAATTACAGGAGAAAGCCTATCATGGGATCCAATTCTTGGCAACAAAAAACTGATATAAAACAAGAGCTTATAAATCATGGCTCTAAATTCTCCTACATTCAAGCAATTCGTCTTTTATCGCTTGGTTTTAAAAATAAGAGTGAAGAGATTGAGTCAAAAATACGTACTCATCCAAGACTATCTTTAGATTTTCCATATAGTGATATTATTAGCATAAAAGAGGAGAATGAGCTAATTAAGTTAACAGTTACTTTTTTAGGTCTCTATGGTGAGTCTTCACCTCTTCCAACATTTTACACCGAATCTTTGCTAGATCAAGAGTTAAATGATGATTTTGTTGTTAGAAACTTTATTGATATTTTCAATATCCCACTATATCAAAAATATTTCAACGTATGGCTAAAGAATAGACTAGGTGTTAGGATTAATGAGTTTCATGATGAAGATGCATTAGAACTACTACATACATTTTCTGGTATGCCAAACAAAGAGTTACGTAAAAAAAATGTTGGAAACTACCCACTGTTGAAGTATGCTGGACTAAATATGCAGTTTCCTAGGTCTGCTGAAGCTCTACGTATTTTAATTTGTGACATAATATCGTGTGATAGTGTTGAAATTATACAGTGTGTTGAACAGATGGCACCAATTCCAACTTCTCAACACTGCATGTTAGGTAGTGCAAACTCAACTTTAGACAATGACCTTCACCTAGGTACTAAAATAAAAGATAGAATGCATAAGTTTAGAGTATCTATTAATAATCTCTCTATGGAGAGCTTTAACTTACTATTACCAGGTGAAAAAGGGTTCAACTCTTTAGTAAAAGCGATACGTTTATACTTAATTAATAAACTAAATTGGGATTTACAACTAACACTAAAAGAGAGTGAACATATACCTATAAAACTTGGTGGAGATAGCTACTCAAGACTAGGATTAAACACATGGTTTGATGAAGACTCCAAAAAAATAAAAACAAAAACTCTATTTTTAAATCAAAATTAATACAAGGAAACATAATGGTTGCAAACAATATAAAATCTCTTTTATTACATCTAAATGAGTTAATGACAAATACACTTCAAGGTGGTGTTGGTTTTTGTGTAGAGCGAACACACTATGAGATAACAGTAGAGCATCTACTGTTTAAACTTCTTGATGAAAAAGAGAGTGATTTAGAGTTCATTTTAAAACACTTTAACATCTCTAAAGAGAAACTACAACATGCACTTAATGCAGATTTGGAAGACCTAAGTAGTGGAAATAGCAATAAACCTGTATTTTCTCCTCTTCTTTTAGAGCTTCTTCAAGACTCATGGATTAAAAGTTCTATTGATTTTGAAGAGAAAAAGATACGCTCTGCTACATTTATTTTAGCACTTCTATCGCGTAAAAACTACTATGTTAATGGGCGCTATTTAGATCAGCTAAAAGGTATTAGTAAAGAGAGTTTAGAGAATAACTTTTTTGATATTGTTAAAGACTCTATTGAGCAGCAAAGCGCTCAAATTGAGAGTTCATCATCAAGCAACGCTCCAACTAAAACTGGATTTTTAGATAAATTTTGTGTGAATATTACACAAAGAGCCAAAGAGGGGAAAATTGACCCTGTTTTTGGTAGAGAAAAAGAGATACGTCAAATGGTTGACATATTAGCAAGAAGACGTAAAAACAACCCTATATGTGTTGGTGAACCAGGTGTTGGTAAAACTGCAGTCATAGAGGGATTAGCTGTTAAAATTGCTGAGGATGATGTACCATCTATTTTAAAAAAGGTACAACTACTAAGTTTAGATATGGCTTTGTTAGAAGCTGGTGCAAGTGTTAAAGGCGAATTTGAGAATAGATTAAAAGGTATTATCAAAGAGGTTAAATCATCTGAAAAACCAATTATCTTATTTATTGATGAAGCTCATACACTTATTGGTGGTTCTAGTTCTGGTGGCTCAGACGATGCTGCAAATATTTTAAAACCAGCTCTAGCTCGTGGTGAACTACGTACAATTGCGGCAACTACATGGAGTGAATACAAAAAATATTTTGAAAAAGACCCTGCAATGGCTCGTCGTTTTCAGTTAGTAAAACTAGAAGAACCAACTACCGATAATGCAATTTTAATTCTTAGGGGTTTAAAAAAGTTCTATGAAAAAGCGCATAATGTAACCATTAGAGATGACGCTGTTGAGACTGCTGTTAATATTTCTGACAAATATATTACGGGACGTTTCTTACCAGATAAAGCTATAGATTTACTTGACACTTCATGTGCTAGAATAAAAATAAACCTATCATCAAAACCTGCAAAACTTGAAGATAAAGAGAAAGTGTTAGAGGCACTTATGCGTGAGAAAAGTGCACTGCAAAGAGATATTAACAATAATATCGCTGTTGATAAAGAGAAGATAGATCTAAATAGCAGACAAATTGAAG
>JAYEGD010000282.1:0-8294 GCA_034658915.1 Campylobacterota bacterium
GCATTAAAGTTTGAACACTACGCTGTTCAAACTTTAATGCCTCTTGCCTTGAGCCCTCAAAAAGAATCTTCTTGTCGTGAATGATGCAAAACTTATCTAAAACATGCTCTATTGTGTGTAAATCATGAGTTACCATAACTACTGTTAATTTTAAAAGTGATGCTAACTCACGAATTAGCCTATCAAAATTTTCAGCACTTACAGGGTCTAAACCACTTGTAGGCTCATCTAAAAACATAATTTTTGGCTCCATTGCAAGTGCGCGAGCAAGTGCAACTCTTTTTTTCATTCCACCACTTAATTCGCTTGGAAAGAGGTATGTAGCCTCATTTTTCAGCCCTGACATTTTAAGCTTACTAAGTGCAATTTGCTCTATTATTTCTGAGGGAAGGTCGGTGTATTCCACCAAAGGCAAAGAGACATTTTCAATAACATTTAAAGATGAATAAAGAGCGCCAAACTGAAACAGCACTGCCCAATTTTTCTTTAACTCCATGCTCTCTTTGTAAGATATATTACTAACAGGTTTACCTAAAACCTCAATCTCTCCACCTTGAAACTCTTGAAGCATAATAATCTCTCTTAAAAGTGTAGATTTACCACTTCCACTTCCACCCAAAATTCCATAAACTTCGCCCTCTTTAACACTAATAGAGACACCATTATGCACAAGTTTAGAGCCAAATTTAGTTACTACATCTCTTACTTCAATTATGTTACTCATATTCCAATTTCCGTTAATACAACAGAGATAATTGCATTACAAGCAATTACCCAAAAAATTGCATTTACTACACTCACTGTTGTGTAGTGACCAATGCTCTCAGTACTTCCAGTGACTTGAAAGCCTCTAAAACAGCCAATAAATGCTATAAGAAGTCCAAAAAATGGTGCTTTAAATAGACCTATTAAGATGTGCTTCATATCTACTACATCTCTAGCTCTTGCTATAAACTCTCCAAATGATATTCCTAAATGTGTCTTAGCAACTATCATTCCACCAAAAACTCCAACAATATCTGCAAAAAAAACAATTAAAGGCATTGAGATTACAAGTGCAATAACGCGAGGCAAGACAAGAAACCTAACTGGATCAAACCCCATAGTTCTCATAGCATCTATCTCCTCTGTGATTTTCATAGTACCAATTTCAGCAGTATATGCAGAGGCGCTTCGTCCAGCAATTACAATTGCAGTAATCAAAGGTGCCAACTCACGAAAAACAGATATGCTAACCATATCTACAATAAATATATTTGCACCAAACTTAGCAAGCTGATCAGCACCTTGATATGCAATAACTAAACCAACCAAAAATGATGTTAGTGCTACAATTGGCAAAGCTTGTGCGCCAGATTTTTCAATGTGTGCAGCAGTTGCTTTAAACCTAAAGTTCCATGGCGTGAGTATTAATCTAAAAAGTTGTATAAAACTAGCGCCAATAAAAGATAAAAAAAGAGTGAATGAGTTAAGTGAGTTGAGTACATTTTTACCAATATTGTCTATGTAAGTGACTACATGTAAATCTCTACTCTTTTCAATAGATGGTTTTTGCCTTAAATTCTTTCTAGCAAAAACTAAAATGCTATGATATTTTGTCTCTAAATTTGTTAAAGTAACAGAGGTGTTATTTTGAGAAAAAGATGCGATTAAATCTACTAATAAAATTGCACCTGCATTGTCTAATGATGTTAGCTCTTTTGTATTAATCTCTACAAATGATAGCTCTTCATTTTTTACACTTTTTATTGTTGGATATATGTTTTTAATATTCTCTTTGGTTAGCTTACCAGAGATATGAATAGTAGATATATTGCTTGTTTTATACTCTATATTTACATTAAGCATCTATATTTTTTCTAACTTTGGTAACATATATCCAATAGTAGCAACTGTTAGAATATTATCTATACCTATTTTTTTTCTTAGTCTTAAAATAAAGTTTTTTAGAGCTGCATCTGACATCTGCTCATTACTCCACACTTTTTCATGTATAGTTTTTTTACTTACAGGCTTACTTCTATGTGTTAGTAGAAGTTCAACAAGTTGATACTCCTTATTTGTTAAAGAGACCTCTTTATTACCAGAAATTACACACCTTCTAGGGTATGAGTAAAAGATGTTGCTATTTAACTCTACTTCAAGACCTAGGTTATCTTTAATATTTTCAATGCAACTCTCTAAAACAGACTCTAAAGCGGTGTAGTTTACAGGTTTTACTAAATATTTAACTAAATGTAGTTCAATAGCTTTAAGCAAATAAGAAGAGTCTGTATGTGCGCTAATTACTACTATTGGTACAGTAACTTTTTTAGCTCTAATTTTTTCTACAAACTCTATGCCATCCATAAAAGGCATTTGAACATCTGTAAATATTATATGAGGTTTTGTACTATCATAAACATCTAATGCTACTAAGCCATTTTCTGCTTCATAAACTTCACCTAAAAAAAGCTCTAAAACCTCTTTAAACTTCTCTCTTAAAGAGTTGTCATCTTCGACTAGCAGTGCCGTTAAATTTTTTAGTATTGATAGGTTTTGAGCATTCATATCTAGGTCTATTTTTCGTGAATTATAGCTCTATTTCTACCGCTATCTTTTGCTTCATAGAGTGCATCATCAGATATTTTAATCATCTCATTAATATCTGTACTCTTTCCATAAGCAATTCCAAGCGAGACTGTATATTTCAAAACACCATCTTCTAGTGGAATTTCGTTATCTTCAAAACTAGCTCTTACTTTTTCAAATAGTATCTGAGTATCCTCTTTTGAGATGTTCTCTAGTAACATACAAAACTCTTCGCCTCCAAAACGTGCTACTAAGTCTGATTTTCTTAAACATTTTTCCAAAACTTTTGCAATCTCTTGAATAGCAATATCGCCTATATCGTGTCCATAAGTATCATTTACATTTTTAAAGTGGTCTATGTCTAGTGTTGCAACAGCTATATTTTCATCTTTTCTTGCGTTTTTATCTAAAATTGCTGCGCTTGCTTCAAAAAAGTAGCGTCTATTGTAAGATCCTGTTAAAAAGTCTCTATTTGCCAAGTCAGATGCTGCTTGAAACAAGTCAAGTAGGTCTAAATTAGCATTTACACGAACATTTAACTCCTCATACTTATGAGGTTTATTTATGAAATCATTCGCACCAGCTTTTAAAAAATCTGCTAAAGCTGATTCATCTTCAGTTGCAGAGAGTGCTATAATTCCCAAATGTGCTTTTGTGTAACTCTCTCTTAGTTTTGAAGTCAACTCAATACCATCAATATGTGGCATATTGTAGTCTGTCAAAACCATAGAGATTTCACCATCATGACTCTCAATAACATCAAGAGCATCTTTTCCATCAACTGCTTCAATAACGTTAATTTTCATTCTCTCTAAGTCACTTCTAAAAGATTTTCTAAAGAGTGCAGAATCATCTACTACTAAGATAGTTTTTGTCATATTTCTAACTAATTTTTTTACAAAGCTTACCGCATATTCTATGGAGTTTGATGCATCTTTATGAATAAAATCTAGAACATCTTTTTTCATAATTAATTTTTTAAGTAACTCATCGCTTGTTGAACTTAAGACAATAGTTGGGATATTGTGTGAACTTGTTAAAAGAACAGCCTTTCCATCACTTGCATCAGGGAGGTGTAAATCTACAATTGCTGCAACAATATCACTATTTTTTCTAATTATGTCGTTTGATTGCTTATAGTTACAAGCCAACAATATCTCTACATCACTTAACTCTTTTTCAATCTCTAGTTTTAGAGCTTCTAAAATTGTATCACTATCATCAATTAGTAGTATCTTCTCCATTGCAACCCTTTTTATATGTATAAGTTATCTATTAATCTTGTTGAGCCTACATGTAGTGCCACTAAAATAAGTGTATTACCTAGTTCAATTTCACTGATATACTCAAACTCCCTATTTACAATCTCTACATAATCTACATGTAGAGGTTTTAAATCTCTCAAAATACTCTGCTTTATGGTACTACATGTAAACTCTTTTTCAAGAATTAAAGAAGAAGCTCTATGTAAAGCATTTGGTAGTTTCAACGCCTCTTGCCTTTGAGTTTCACTTAAGTATCTATTTCTTGAACTAAGAGCCAATCCATCTTCGTCTCTATACGTTGTCATCTCAACAATATTAATATCTAAATAAATATTATCAACAAGTTGCTTAATTAAAAATAGTTGTTGAGCATCTTTTTTACCAAAGTAAGCACTGTTAGGTTTTACAATATTAAAGAGTTTCAAAACTACACTTAATACTCCATCAAAATGCCCAGGACGTTCATAACCCTCTAAAATAGATCCACGTATATTTGGAGCTTTAACACTTATTTCATCACTTTTATAAATCTCTTTTACATCAGGGTAAAATATAACATCAACACCACAAAGTTGAGCTATTTTCGAGTCAGCCTCAAAAGTTCGTGGATATTTGTCTAAATCTTCACCATCTAAAAATTGAGTAGGATTGACAAAAATTGAGAGAACTGTAAAAGAGTTCTCTTTAACAGACTCCTCTAGCAAAGAGAGATGCCCCTTATGCAATGCACCCATTGTTGGAACAAAGCCAACACTTCCATTGACTTCACTCAAATGAGCTTTTAGCTCAACTGTTTTAGTAATTACTTTCACTACATGTAACCTTAAACAAGCACTTCTGCTAAAACCTCTTCAATGCGTTCAACGCCTACTATTTCTAAATTTTCACGTACTTCATTTGGAATATCTTCTAAATCACGATCATAATTTTTCATAGGTATTAAAACACGACTCATTTTTGCTTTATGAGCAGCTATTAACTTCTCTTTTAATCCACCAATTGGAAGAACATTCCCTATTAAAGAGACCTCGCCTGTCATGGCAATATCTGAGCGAACTTTTTTATTACTTAAAATTGAAGCTATAACACAAACCATTGCAATTCCAGCACTTGGTCCATCTTTTGGTGTAGCTCCATCAGGGACGTGAATGTGTAAATTGTAACGCTTGTAAACCTCACTAATATCTACATGTAGTTCATCACTTTTCTCTTTTTCAGTGAGTGGAATATTACTCTCATCAACACTAAACTCTCTTGTATCAATAAGAGTTTTTACAACACTATAAGCGATATGAGCAGACTCTTTCATAACATCGCCTAAACTTCCCGTCAACTGCACAGTACCTTTACCATTAACTCTAATTGCTTCAAGTTTTAAAACATCTCCACCAACTGCAGTCCATGCTAAACCATTTACAACCCCTACTCTATCGATATTATCTGTTGGGTCAATCTCAAAAACACTCTTTTCTAAAAACTCTTTTAAATTTTTAATACTCACAGATACTTTTGACATATCAGGATTTTGTAGAATAATTTTAGATGTTTTTCTCACAACATCAGCAATACGACGACGCAAGTTTCTAACACCAGCTTCACGAGTGTATTTAGCAATAATTTCATTTAGTGCTGTTTTAGAGATGCTTAGCTCTGAAGCTTTTAAACCATGCTTTTTAAGCTCTTGAGGAATTAAGTATCTCTTTGCTATCTCAAACTTCTCTTGAGGTGTGTAAGAGCTTAAACTAATAAACTCCATTCTATCACGCAAAGGTGCAGGAATATGTCCTACATCATTAGCAGTTGCAATAAAAATAGCTTTTGACAAATCGATATTAAAATTTAAGTAGTAATCTCTAAAAGATGAGTTTTGCTCAGGATCTAAAATCTCTAAAAGAACAGCTGTTGGATCACCTCTATGAGAACGTGCAACTTTGTCTATCTCATCTAATACAATTACAGGATTCATAGTTTTAGCATCAATCAATCCTTGAACAATACGTCCTGGCATTGCACCAATGTACGTTCTTCTATGCCCTCTAAGTTCATTCACATCTTCAAGTCCACCTAATGCAATTCTTACAAGTGGGCGTTTAAGAGCCTCTGCAATAGAGTTTGCTAAACTTGTTTTACCCACACCAGGAGGTCCACTAAAACATAAAATTGCACCAGAACTCTCTTTGTCACCAATTCCACGTAGCTCTAAAAGCTCTTTTACAGAGAAGAACTCTACAATACGCTCTTTTGGTTTTTTTAGTGAAAAGTGGTCTCTATCTAATTGAGTCTCTACATCACTAACTTTAAGAGCTTTTTTGGACTCTTCACCAAACGGTATATCTAAAACCCACTCAATATAACTTTGTGTCATTGAAGCTTCAGAACTATCTGGATGCATTTTTGAGTAGCGATCAAGTTGCTTTTTAATCTCTTTGTAAGCGTCTTCGCCCATTTTAGACTTTTTAGCCTCTAATTTTTTCTTATACTCTTCAATCTCTTCATCTCTTTGAGTATCTGTTCCTAACTCTTTTTGAATCTGCTTCAACTGCTCTTTTAAAAAGTACTCTTTATTGACTTTTTCTATTTTTCCATTAACTTTTGTCTTGATTTCACGCTGAAGTTTATTTAACTCTATTTCGCTAATTAGATGATCTATGAGCATTAAAAAACGACTCTCTATATTTGTCTCAACAAATAGTTTATAGGCATCATCTTTTTTTATTTTTATTGTGCTGCAAATCAGATCTGCAATTCTATTGTAGTCGTGATTCTCTTCAATTGTCTTTATCAAATCTGGTGGAAAATAGTTGCTAACAGCGGAGAGTTTTTTAACCTTTTCTCTAACAATTGCCAAAATTGCATCCATCTTCAACTCATTTGGCTCTTCACTAATTATTAAGTCTGCATCAACTCTCATAAACCCTTCATCTTCAATATTCAAAGCTCTACCACGAGCTAAACCTTGAAAAAGAACTTTAACTCTACCATCTGGAAGAGCAACTTTTCTCATTATGCTTCCAATAACACCTGCATCATAAATCTCGTCAAATTCACCATCTTCATCACTCTCATCTTTTGTTGTTACCACCATAACAAGTGAGTTGTTTTCAATTGCATAAGTTGCGGCTGCTATATCTTTTTCATCACTAAGAAAAATTGGAGCAATCATAAAAGGGTACAAAAATATATTTCCCTCAGTAATAAGTGGGATGTTTTGAGGAAAAGCTCCGTAGTTATTTAATTGCATTATATTCCTCCATTTCCATTCATCATATTGTTATCCATAGGTGATGGCATTCTTCTATTTTCATACTGCTGAAGCCCACTATCACCAATGTTATTTTGCACATCTTCATCTACCATCTCATCATTCTCATCTATAGGAGTTTGCATTTCGCTCTCTTTATACTCTTCAACCCCACCATCAGGTGATGGCTCATCACCAACTTGTGTATATTCACCATCTTGAGGATCATAACTTCCCTCAGAGCCATAAACACCATGAGCAGCGTCCTCTTCTTGTGTCTCCTCAATATCTATAACTAAATCTTCTTCATTAATAACTTGTTGAGATACAACACTTTGAGTATTTGGAATCATAAAGCCGTACCAGCTAGAGCTACCATCTCCCTCAAACCACTCTTTATAAAATGGAACATCAGGGCTTTCAACTCTACTCCAATCTATCCATGGTTGTGGTTTAATATTTTTGTAATATTCAGCTGCAACAGGCTTGTCAAGGCGCTCATAAAGTCCAACAATAGCCTGATTCATTGATGCCTCAGCCAAATAGAGTCTTGTTACCATTGTGTCTATAACATAGTAGTACTGCGAACGTGGATAAGTTAACTTGAACAAGTCAGCTTGTCTAATTGCCTCAGAAATTAGACCTTGATCACGTCTTGCATTTGGAAGTGCTAGGTATTTAGCCTTAATTTTTAGATACTCTCCAAACTCACGTTCTGCAGGAGTTGCATAGCGTTTAATGTAGTCATTTATGAAGTGTTCTGCTAGTAAGTACTCCTCATTATACATATGAGCTTGCGCTAAAATATTTGTTGCTTGTGGAAGAAGAGGTGAGCTTGCATGTTCACTTTGCAAAGAAGTGTAGTAGTCATCTGCTTTTTCTAAATCGTTATCTGCTATTGAGTCAATCATAGAGTTGAACCAAAACATTGCTGGTTTATTATAGATATCTATCTCTTTAGAACAGCCAGAAAGCAACCAAAGTGCCACAATAGTTGTTAAAATTTTTGTAAATATATTCATATATTATCTTCCACTTTATGTTTATTTTGTGCCATTTTACCAAAATGTTTTTAAATTTATATATTAAATGCTACAATAATAAGTGACTAACCATAATATATGACATATTCAACAACATTTAAAAGGTTTAGATTCAAGGCGAACTTTGCTTGGCGATGCTAGCATCGTTAAGTGAAGTTCAACGCAGAAGATGAA
>JAYEGD010000283.1:0-8283 GCA_034658915.1 Campylobacterota bacterium
CAATAATTAACGTCGCCATAATACTAATAAACATTAATATAAATAATTCCATTTTATCTCCTCTTATTTAATTCTTTAAAACATTCATAACAATACTTAACTTGAAATTTACAATCATAAAGCGCATCGTGCGTTTGTGATTCATCTTTAGGAATTTTTTTATAAGGCACATTTGATAAATCGACTAATGTTCTGATGTCTCTTAATTTACGATAAGGAAAACAAAACCCTTGTCCTATTTTCTCATACGCTTCAGCTAACCTGGGAAAATCAAATGTTGCATGTGCCCATACTAATACCTCTTTTTTATAAAATTCACGCAATTGCTGTGCCGCTTTTGTTAGTGGCACCGGATTCTCTAAAAAAGTTTGTCTCGACTGTTCGAACCAAAATTTAATAGCACCGGCATCTACTCTTAATCCGTGGTTTAAACAATCTTGGATTTGAATGTTTACTAATAATTCATCACCTATTTCGCCTGTGTTGCGGTCAAAATAACACGCACCAATTTGAGTTACTACCGCATACGTATCTGTAGCAAGTGTTTTAATGATAGACATTGATGACTTTAAAAGAATAAATGATACATTAGGACATTTAGCTGGTGACAAAGTTATTATCTATTTAGCAAGACTTTTAGCTAAAACACTCCGTGATGGAGACAAAGTCTTTAGATATGGTGGAGAAGAGTTTGTTGTTGTATTAAATAGAATAGATTCAGATAAATGCATGAGTATCGCACATAGACTTGTAAAATTGATAGCTTCAAGTAATCTTATATATAAAGAGAATGATATTAGAGCAACAGTAAGCATAGGTGGAACTCTTCTTAAAGATGGTGACGATACAAGCGCTGTTTTAGATAGAGCAGATAGAGCGCTTTATCGTGCTAAAAATAGTGGTAAAAATAGATTTGAGGTTGAAATTTAATAATGGAAAATAGTTACTTCGATATTGTAGTAGGAGCAGTTGTACTTCTTCTTGGATTAAAAGGTCTTATTAATGGATTTTTCAAAGAGCTTTTTGGTCTTGTAGGAATAATTGGAGGTATCTTTGTAGCTTCACGCTTTGGAAATGCTATTGGTGAATATTTAAATAGCAATATTTTACATTTTGAAAACTCTGCTATGATTAATTTTGCAGGTTTTTTAGGTGTACTTGCCATCTTTTGGTTTGCTATGATTGCTATTGGAAATATGTTTAAGAAGTTGAGTTCAGCAAGTGGTTTAGGTGCAGTAGATAGAATTTTTGGTTTTGTAGTTGGAAGTAGTAAGTTCTTCTTAATTGCTGCGGTTATCGCTTACTCATTAAATAATATTGATGCAATAAAAGATAAGCTTCAACCTCAAATGAAACACTCGTTTTTGTTTCCTGTTATGGTGGAGGTTGGTGGTATTATTATGCATATTGATACAACTAAGTTCTCTGGAAAAGTTGGTGAAACCATCGATAGTGGGGTAGAAAAGACAACACAAACTCTGAATGAACAAATAGACAAACAAGCACAAGATTTAGCAAATAGTGTAAAAGATGGTTTAAAATAGATGAAACAAGATTTTAGTGAAAAAATAGTAGAGTATAATAAATTTTTAGAGAGCTTTAAAAAAATTTTAAAACAAAATAGTCTAAAATTTACTCTTCAAAGAGAGGCAATTATTGAATCGCTATATAATAGTGATGAGCATTTAACACCAGAATTACTACATAGAGTAATTCAGCAAAAACATCCTAAGCTGAATATTGGAATTGCAACAATTTATAGAACTCTTTCACTACTAGAAGATGCCGAAATGGTTACATTTTTATCTTTTGGTGCGCAGGGTAAAAAGTATGAAATTAGTGCAAAAGAGCATCATGACCATATGATATGTACAAGTTGCGGAGAGATAACAGAGTTTGTAGATGTAGAAATAGAGAGTCGTCAAGAGAAGATTGCTAAGGAGTTTAACTTTAAAATGGTTGAACACTCAATGCAAATTTATGGAATTTGCTCTACATGTAGAAGCAAATAGATAGTGAACTTGTTCATTTTAATGGTTTAATTAAGTAACGAAAACGAAGGAGAAATATTGCCATTTAGCAATACATATGTAAAACAGAGAGTTGAAAAAGCAGACAAATTAAAAGAGTTAGGGTTTAATCCATACTCAAACGATTCTAAGCGTGATACAACAGTTGAAAACTATTTGAATGTTAATTCTGATGTGGAAACTTTAGAAGATAAAAGAGCAGAAAATCGCACATACTGTGTATCTGGAAGAATTAAATTTCTTAGAATAATGGGTAAAGCTAGTTTTGTAAAAATTGAAGATGAGAGTGGAATGCTTCAAATTTATGTTGCAAGAGACAATCTTGCTGATGGTTTTTACAATGATGTTTTCAAAAAGCTAATTGAAGTTGGAGATATAATTGAAGCTAGAGGCTACCCTTTTGTTACAAACAAAGGTGAACTATCTTTACATGTAGAGGAGTTGAAACTACTTACAAAGTCAGTTACTCCACTTCCTGAAAAATTTCATGGAATTACAGATAAAGAGCTTCGTTACCGTCAAAGATATTTAGATTTAATTATGAATTCGGATGTTAGAAAAACTTTTCAAACACGTTCACGTGTAATATCTTTAATTAGAAGATTTTTTGAAGATAAGGGCTTTTTAGAAGTTGAAACGCCAATGATGCACCCAATTGCTGGTGGTGCAAATGCTAAACCATTTGTTACACACCATAACGCACTAGGAGTAGATAGATATTTAAGAATAGCTCCAGAGTTGTACTTAAAGCGTCTAATTGTTGGTGGCTTTGAAGCTGTTTTTGAGATTAACAGAAACTTTAGAAACGAGGGGATGGATGCAACACATAATCCTGAATTTACATCTATAGAGTTTTATTGGGCATATAAAACATATAAAGATTTAATTGAGATTACAAAAGAGCTTTTTAAATATCTTTTTGAGCATTTAAATCTACCAACAAAACTTCCATATGGAGATTTAGAGATAGACTTTAATGATTTTAAAGAGATTGGATTAGTTGATTCATTGAGTGAAATAGGGGGCGTTCCAAAAGATGTAGTATGTGATGCAGAAAAAATTATTGAGTATCTTAAAACTAGAAAAATTGATGTAAATGAGAAGATGAATTTAGGTCAACTTCAAGCTGAACTATTTGATGAGTTTGTTGAATCTAAGTTAATTAATCCAACATTTATCACTAAATACCCTGTTGAAATTAGTCCACTTGCAAGAAGAAGCGATGAGGATGAGTCAATAACTGAAAGATTTGAGCTTTTTATTGCAGGAAAAGAGATAGCAAATGCATTTAGTGAGTTAAATGACCCACGTGATCAATATGAGAGATTTAAGTCTCAGCTAAGTGCAAAAGATGCAGGTGATGATGAAGCCCATGAAATGGATGAGGATTTTGTTACAGCACTATCTTATGGTATGGCTCCAACAGCGGGGCAGGGCATAGGAATAGATAGGCTTGTAATGATGCTAACGAATGAACACTCAATTAGAGATGTGTTACTTTTTCCAGCAATGAAGCCTCTACATGTAGAGCATGAAGATTAAAAGTAGTTTTAATGTAAATAAAAAGGGGATAAGATGAGTTTTTTAAAAGAGTTTGATAGTGAAATATATGATTTATGTGAAGATGAGTTAAATCGTCAGAGTTCTCATTTAGAGATGATTGCAAGTGAAAACTTTACACTTCCAGCAGTAATGGAAGCTATGGGTAGCGTTTTTACAAACAAATATGCTGAGGGTTATCCTAATAAACGTTACTATGGTGGTTGTGAGTATGCAGATAAAGTTGAACAATTAGCAATAGATAGAGCTAAAAAACTCTTTAACTGTAACTATGCAAATGTTCAACCTCACTCAGGAAGCCAAGCAAATGGAGCAGTATATGCAGCGCTTTTAAAAGCTGGTGATAAAATTTTAGGTATGGATTTAAGTCATGGTGGACACTTAACGCATGGTTCAAAACCTAGCTTTTCAGGTAAAAACTACTCTAGTTTTACTTATGGTGTAGAACTCGATGGTAGAATTAACTATGATAGAGTTTTAGATATTGCAAAAATTGTTCAACCTAAAATTATTGTTTGTGGTGCAAGTGCTTATGCTCGTGAAATAGACTTTAAAAAGTTTCGTGAAATTGCAGATGCAGTTGGAGCAACTCTTTTTGCAGACATTGCTCATATAGCAGGGCTTGTTTGTGCAGATGAGCATCCATCACCATTTCCTTATGCAGATGTTGTTACTACAACAACTCATAAAACATTAGCAGGACCACGCGGTGGTATGATTATGTGTAATGATGAAGATATTGCCAAAAAGATTAATTCAGCAATATTTCCAGGTCTTCAAGGTGGACCGCTTGTACATGTAATAGCTGCAAAAGCTGTTGGATTTAAGTACAATCTATCTCAAGAGTGGAAAGTGTATGCTGCTCAAGTAAAATCAAATGCTTCAGTTTTAGCAGATGTTTTAGTTGAACGTGGTTATGATGTAGTAAGTGGTGGTACGGATAATCATTTAGTTTTGGTATCATTTTTAGAGAAAGATTTCAGTGGTAAAGATGCAGATGCTGCACTTGGTAATGCAGGTATTACTGTAAATAAAAACACAGTTCCAGGTGAGACTAGAAGTCCTTTTGTTACTAGCGGAATTCGTATTGGTTCACCTGCTCTTACATCTCGTGGTATGAAAGAGAGAGAGTTTGAAATAGTTGCGAATAAAATTGCTGACGTTTTAGACGATGTATTCAACGAGAAAAAACAAGAGAGTATTAAAGAAGAGTTAATGAAACTCTCAAGTAATTTTATAATATATAAACAAAGCACATATTAGTAAAGGTATAAAATGGCATCAGTTACAACAATGGATTTAAAACTTATTAAAATGTTGACAGATCACTACTGGCAAAAGAGTAGTGCAGTAGTTGATAAGTTGAATTTTAAAGGTCGCACACTATACAATAAGTATGAAAAAGTAGATAAGATGATGACTCAAAATGTTATATCACAACATTTAAAAGGTGATATTACTGTTGCTCATTCACTTATTAATAGTCGTGGAAAAGTTGAAAATATTGTAATTGACTATAATGGTAGAGACCCTGAACGTTTTTACCATAAAGCTCAACTGTTGCTACGTGAAGAGGGTTTTATTAATTTTACAGCTTTTAAAACAAAAACTGAGGGTCATTTACATGTATATATCCATAAAGGGCATACTACTTTACAAGAAGCTATACAACTTGGTAAAATGATATCTATGAAACTAGCTGCAAAGCAACCAAAGCAGTGGAAGATGTTTCCAACTGCTGATTTACCAAATGAGTATAACATTTTAAATGTACCATATGAAGTTTACGCTAAAGAGCGTGGTGCTTCGTGGTCAAAACATATGTAACACAATAAAGGATTTGATTATGGAAGAGAAAAATACACAAACACCAGACAAAGAGAGTCAATTAGGCGATATCGTTTTAGATAAGGGTTATGTTGATGGAGGTAATAAAAAGCTTCTATTGGCTGTTGGTATTTTAAGTGTAATACTTATTATTGTTGTGGTGTTTATGAGACTAAGTAGTGAAGATACACCAGAGGTTTCTCAAAATAAGCTCCCACCAGAGCCAACAAAAATATTGGCAAATGACCCTCTATTTGAACCTGTTGAGATTGATGACTTTACAGATGATAATCAAAACTTAGATAAAATTGCTAAAAAACTCAAAGAAGAGAGTTTTGGTGATAGCGCACTAGATAGCTCTATTGAAGATGAAGATTTTGTAATTATTGAACCAGTAGATGAAGTAGTGGTAGATGTTGTTCAAAAAAGAACACCACCACCTGTTAAAAAAGTAGTTAAAAGGGAGCCAGCACCTGTCAAAAAAAGTGCTCCAAAATACTATGAGGAAGAGGTTTCAGTATTTTCACCGATAGAGAGTTCAAAACCAGCAGTTAAGCAAAGCAAACCAAAAGCTGTTGCAAGTGGTAAATACTATATTCAAGTAGGCTCATTTGCAAAATATTCACCAGATAAGAAGTTTTTGAAATCTATTAATACTTTAGGTTATGACTACACATTTCACAAAGTTAAGATTGGTGGACGTGAGATGAATAAAGTTTTAGTAGGTCCATTTAGTACGGATAAAAAAGCGAGAGAATCTATAAGAACAATTCGTAAAAATATTGAGCCAAGTGCATTTATGATAAAGATTTAGTTTGATATACTCTACGGAATTTACATTAGATCAATTTGCTCCAATTGCAGTTTATGACAAGTTGAAAACTCACTTTAAAGATGAAGTGGGTTTTTTATTTGAGAGCGCTGGAAATAGTGATGGAAACTATAGTATAGTAATTATTGGTGCAAGAGAACGCTTATCTTATAAAAACGAGACACTTACCTATATAGACTCATCTTCTCAAATTCATACATCTTCTCAAAGCCCATTTGAATTTTTAAAAGATTATTACAAAAAAATAGATACAAATATATACAAAAAGTATGTAAAAGATTTAGATGTAGGTTATGTCGATGGTTTTGTTGGCTATATTGGATATGACATTGTTAAAGTGTTTGAACCAACACTAAAAAATAGCATGAACTCTTTAAAAGATGAACTAGATACACCAGATTTAGATCTTATTTTGCCAAAATTTATTACGATTTATTCTCATAAAACACATAAAGTTACTTTTATTTCTACTTTATCTGAGTTTAATGAAAAGTTTGATGAGTTAGAAAATTTACTTAAATCT
Organism: Campylobacterota bacterium; assembly: GCA_034658915.1. GTDB lineage: Bacteria > Campylobacterota > Campylobacteria > Campylobacterales > Sulfurimonadaceae > JAYEGD01. Next base: position 6,773 of record JAYEGD010000283.1, read on the forward strand.
CCTTACAACTATATTCCCCTACAGATGCTTGAAGATGATGAGGGTGGAGAGTTCTCTTTTTCTAAAGAGCAGTTCTTTGAGATGGTTGCAAAGTCAAAAGAGATGATTAAAAGTGGAGATGTCTTTCAAGTTTTAATGACCAACAGATATGTTAGAAAAGCAAAAATAGATCCATTTAGTTTTTACAGAATTTTAAGAACAAAAAATCCATCCCCATATATGTTTTTAATGGAGTATGAAGATTTTAATATTGTAGGAAGTTCTCCAGAAGTTATGGTGAGACTGCAAGATGGTGAAATTTTACTAAGACCAATTGCAGGAACTAGAAAACGAGGCTCAACAAAAGCTAAAGATAAAGAGATGGAAGATGAGTTGCTAGCAGATCCAAAAGAGTTAGCAGAGCATTTAATGTTAATTGATTTAGGTAGAAATGATGTTGGACGTGTTGCAAAAACTGGTAGTGTTGTTGTTAAAGATATGATGCATATTGAAAAATATTCACATGTAATGCATATTGTAACAGACGTAGAGGCTGAGTTGGCATCTGAGAAAGATATGTTTGATCTATTTAAAGCAACATTTACAGCTGGAACTATGACAGGTGCGCCTAAAATTCGTGCAATGGAATTAATTGCTGAATACGAGGGAATTAAAAGAGGGTTCTACAGTGGTGCAATAGGCTATTTTGGTTTTGATGGAAATATGGATAGTTCAATTACAATTAGAACTGCCATGGTTAAAGATAACAAGATAGTTTTACAAGCTGGAGCTGGAGTTGTAGCTGATTCTCAAAGTGAGTTAGAGTATTTAGAGGTTCACAATAAACTAGGAGCTTTAATGAGCTCTTTAGATGATTTGAAAGCATAATTTTGAAAGAAGAGCTATTTGCAATATTTGGTAATCCAGTTTCACACTCAAGATCTCCTTTAATGCACAACTATGTTTTTAGAAAATTAGGTTTTAGTGGAGTCTATGCAAGATATCTTTTAGAAGATGGCTCAAAGCTAAAAGAGAAGTTTTTAGAGTTAAAGCTTAGTGGTGCAAACATTACAGTTCCACATAAAGAGGATGCTTTTAATGCATGTGATGAAATTAGAGGTTTTGCAAAAGAGATAGGTGTTGTAAACACTGTTATTTTAGAAAATGGAAAACTTATTGGCTATAACACAGATGCAGATGGTTTTATGTTTAGTATTAGTGAGTACAAAAATATTAAAAGTGTAATTATATTAGGAGCTGGTGGAACTGCAAAAGCGTTATCTAAAAAGTTTTTAGAGTCAGGTTTTGATGTAACAGTTGCAAATCGAACAGCTAGAAGATTAGAGGAGTATTGTAGTGAGTCGTACAAGAAGTTTACTTTTGATGAGTTAAGTGAGTATGAATTTGATTTAGTTGTTAATAGTACATCAGCTGGATTGAGTGATGAGTCGTTGCCAATACAAAAAGATAAACTAATTAAACTTTTTAAGAACTCCTCATACTGCGCAGATGTAATCTATGGTAAAAAAACA
>JAYEGD010000284.1:0-8187 GCA_034658915.1 Campylobacterota bacterium
AATCACTAGTGATTTGAGCTTCTCGCTGAGAGACGTGTGTTTCGTGCCATATAAAAGCATTAAATAAACCTAGTGTTAACGTAGTAAAATGAGCTTAGCTTATTTTACGTTATGTAGTAGCTCAACCTCTTTTTCTATAACTAAGCGCCTCTAAAATATGCGCTTTTGTTATTACATCTTCTTCACTTAAATCTGCAACTGTTCTTGAAACTTTTTTCACTCTGTTTATGCTTCTAAAAGTTAGTCCAAAACGCTCTATTGCCATATTAAGTACATTTTTAGCATCTTCATCTAAAATACAATATTTCTCTATATCTTTGTCATCAATTTTTGAATTATAGCAGCCTTGACGCTCTAAAGACTTTTTAGCAACTTTTAAAACATCTTGTTGCATCTGCTTTGATGATGTTGATGGTTTATCATTTTGGTTTACACTTTGCATCTGCACATACAAATCTATTCTATCTAAAAATGGATCTGATAGTCTGTTTTTGTATTTTTTGATCTCCATATCTGTACATCTGCACAACTTATTACTATCGAGTAAATTTCCACATGGGCAAGGGTTCATAGCGCTAATAAACAAAATATCTGTCTCATACTCAATTTTAGAGTTTACTCTTGATACTCTTATTTTTCTATCTTCTAATGGCTCTCTTAGTGCTTCTAAAATACTCTTGTTAAAGTGTGGTAACTCATCAAAAAACAGAACACCCAAGTGAGCTAATCCAATCTCTCCAATTTGTGCTTTATGACTTCCTCCACCAAAAATACTAGCTTGAGTGGATGAGTGGTGAGGTGATCTAAAAGTTCTTTTTGCACTAAAAGTTGGCTCTTTGGAGTCTAAAATATCCAATTTTGCAATCTCTAAAATTTCATTCATACTAATTGGAGGTAAAACATCTCTCAATCTCTTTGAAATCATGGATTTCCCACACCCAGGACTACCCTCAAAAAGAGTATTATGCATCCCAGATGCGCATATTAAAGATGCACGAAGAGCTAAAGATTGTCCTTTTACATCTGAAAAATCACTCTCAAACTGTGAGTTATAGTAGTGCTTCACGCTGTTAATAGTAATGAATTTTTCACTTATTTCACTTCTATTATCAAGCTTATGCGTCTCAAAAGTTTCATCATTAATAGAGTTTAAGATAGTTTTCACATCTTTAAAAGCGTAAAAATCAACACCAGTAATTTTATTAAGTAGCTCTATTGACTCAAAAGGAACAATTGCCTTTTTTATAAGTTTTTGCGATGAAAGAGATAAAATAAGTGGGTATAAGAGTGCATTTTGTTTAATTGAGCCATCAAGTCCTAGCTCTCCAAAAACAAAAAACTCCTCTATATTCAAAGAGATTTTCTCCTTTACATTAAGAGCTATTAAAAGTGCGATGCTCAGATCAAAATGACTTCCATCTTTTTTCAAATCTGATGGTGAGAGGTTAATAGTAACTCTTTTTGGAGGAAACTTAAATGAGTTACTTAAAAGTGCAGATTTTACACGCTCTTTTGACTCACTAATAGATGTCGATGCCATACCTACAATGCTAAAACTTGGAAGCCCTTTTGTAAGAGTTGACTCTACATGTACAACTGAAGCATTTAAGCCATCAAATGTTGCACACTTTAGCTCTTTCAATTTTTCTTTTTGCCTTTTAGATACTTTTTATACTCTTTTTCAAACTTTTTTCGTCTCAATATTGATAGCCTATCTACAAAAACTTTTCCATTGAGATGATCTATTTCATGTTGAATTGCAATGCTCAAAAGACCATCACTTTTTAGTAGTTTTTTCTCACCAAATCTATCTTGATACTCTATGCTTATAGTCTCATCTCTTTGAATATCTTCATAAAAACCAGGGACACTCAAGCAGCCCTCTTGATAGGTTGTTACTCCACTGCTCTGCTTTACAACTGGATTAATTATCTCTAAATTTGTCTCTTTGCTTTGAACATCATTCTCATCTGGAATATTAATAAGTAAAACTCTAAGAGGTTGTGCAACTTGAATTGCAGCTAAACCTATCCCATTTGACTCCATCATTTTGCTATACATCGCATCTAAAAGTTTATGCAACTTCTCATCAAACTCCTCTACATGTAAGGAGACTTTACGTAAAATTGGATCTGGATACACTACTATATTTAAATTCATTTACACTTTTGACCTTGTACAAATTGCATAATCTTTACTATTATCTTCATACGCTTCACTCATAGCATCTAATGCACAAACAATGTTCTCTTCCACACTTACGTCAGGCGAAATTATAGAGACTCCGATACTAATTTTTAACTGTATCTCCTTTTCGCCTAAGAAAAAGTTACTAGAACTAACCATATCAATAAGCCTTTCACTCGCCTTTTTAGCACTATCTAAATTTGTATGCATTAAAATCATTACAAATATTCCACCACCATAGTGAGCAACGATATCACTTCTTCTTGATGTTTTAAGCAAAAGTCTTGATATTGTTCTATTCATTAAATTACGAACTTTCTCATTTTCATGAACCTCTTCAATCTCACGAGAAAGCTCTATCATAATAAATGTACTATCGTGTTTGAACTCTTTAATTGCATTTTGCTCTTTTTCTATTTTTGTGAGAAAATATCTCTTGTTATAGATGTTAAATTGTGAGTCATAAATTGTCTCATTTTCTACTTGTTTTAATACATCTGCTGTTGCTTCATATATCTCTTTCATACTAGCAATCTGTTTTTGAAGTATTCCTGAGAGTTTTGTTACATCACCGCTTAAAGCTTGAGTTGTTTTTTCTACATCTCCACCACTTAAATCGTCTGTGAACTCATCTTTACGTTTTTTTAAAATTTTAGACATTAATGACATATTCTTATATAAACTAGCAGTAATAGACAAAATACCTTTGACCGAAGAGAAACCATCTTTCAGGGTTTTTTCTAATTCAATACTCTTCTCATCTTCATTGTCTAGCTCATAAGATAATATCTCATTAATCTCTTTTCGCAGTGCCTCTGATTTTTTTTCTAAAACTATATCAAAATATAGAGCATACTTTGATGGAGTTGGCGGCAGGTTGTCATTAGATAAAGTGAGCAAAACCTCTTTAGCTAATATCTCTAAATCACCTGATGGTTCACTGCTATCGCTTTGCTTATGTCCTCTTTGAAACGATGATTTAGTTAGTCTTGAACCTGCCATTTATTGCCCTTACTTCTCTTCTTTAAGTTTTTTCTCTAGAACTTGATCTACTAGACCATACTCTACAGCCTCTTTTGCACTTAAAAAATTGTCTCTATCTGTATCTTTTTCTACTTTTTTTATACTTTGTCCACTATTTTTAGACAAAATAGAGTTAAGCTCTTTTTTCATTCTTAAAATCTCTTCAGCTTGAATAGCGATATCTGTTGCTTGTCCTTGAGCACCACCTAGAGGTTGATGAATCATAATACGAGCATGAGGTAGTGCATAGCGCTTACCTTTTTCGCCAGAAGATAGTAAAAATGCTCCCATTGATGCAGCTTGACCAACACAAATTGTTACAATATCTGGACGGATATAGTTCATTGTGTCGTAGATTGCCATACCAGCTGTTACAACTCCACCAGGAGAGTTAATATAAAAGTAGATATCTTTTTCAGGGTCTTCAGCTTCTAAAAAAAGCATTTGTGCAACGATTGATGATGCAACACCGTCGTTTACTTCACCACTTAACATAATAATTCTATCTTTTAAAAGACGTGAATATATGTCATAAGAGCGCTCTCCTCTACCAGTTTTCTCAACTACGTATGGAATATAGCTCATCTACTACACTTCCATCTTTGTTGTTAAAAGCTTACTTAGCACTTTATCTTCAACCATTGCCATCTGCATAGCTGGTAAATAACCTGAAGTTTTGTACTGCTCATAAACTGCACTTGGATCTTGACCTGATTGCATCGCTTCGTAATAAATAGTTTGCATTACTTCTTGCTCGTTTGCAGTGATATCCTCTTTTTTAGCTAATTCATCAATGATAAATGTTGCTTTAACACTTCTGCTAGCATCGTCTCTAAACTCTTCACGAAGAGCCTTTACTTTTTCAGCATCATCTTTGATTTCATTTATTTCAGCTTCACTCATCTCTTTTGCTCTATTGTTTAGAGCCATATCCATCTCTTGTTCTACTACAAATTTTGGAAGGTCTAAAGTAATTGAATTAACTAAAGCTTCAAGAAGTTTTGGTTTAAGATCTTCATTATAAAGTTTGCTTAATTTTTCACTATCTAACTGCTCTTTTACTTTCTCTTTTAGTAAATCAACAGTAGCATTCTCATCACCTGGAAGCATTTTTTTAGCTAATTCATCATCAATTTCAACAGCTTCTTTTACTTGAATACCATTTACTTTTACTTTGAATTCAGCATCTTTTCCTGCTAACTCTTTACCACCATAGTTTTCAGGGAAAGTAACTTTTACAACTTTTTCTTCACCTTTTTTCATACCAACAACTTGATCTTCAAAACCAGGAATAAATTGTCCACTTCCTAAACGAAGTGAGAAGTTTTCAGCTTTACCGCCATCAAATGCAACACCATCAACTGAACCGTTAAAATCAATAAGCGCACTATCTCCACTTACTAACTCTCTATCTTCTTCAACATCAATTAGTGGTGCTTGAGCTTCTGCTAAATCTTTAATACGGCTATCAATCTCTTCATCACTTGTTGATGGTTTTTCAAAATCAGGTGTACATGCATTGTAATCGCCTAATTCTATCTCAGGACGCATTGCAATTGTTACTTCTACATCAATTTTATCTTCACCTTTATCAAATTTAGATACTTGAGGCTCACCAATAAGCGCATCATTTGCTATGCCCATATCTTTTAAGCCATCATCTAAAAGTTGACGTAAAAGCTCAGCTTCACCATCAGATGTTAATTTTTCGCCATACTGTTTTTTAACCGCAGCAACAGGCACTTTACCTTTTCTAAAACCATCAATTTTAGCTGTTTTACTCAACTGTTTTGCTATTTTTTCAACACTTTGTGCTACTTCAGCAGTTGTAATAGTTGCTGCAATCGTTGCATTAGCACCATCAATTTTATTAGCTGTAAATTCCATTTATTCCCTTTTATAACTTCAATAATTTGGGCAATATTATCTAAAAATAGCTGAAAATAAGTTTGTAATTGTTAAAATAGTGATAAATAAACAACTCCTTAGGAATATAATTAATGAACTCTACACCGTTTCAAGAAGCAGTAAAAACTATGATTAAACACGTTGGAGAAGATCCTGAGCGTGAAGGACTTTTAAAAACACCACAAAGAGTAGAAAAAGCGTACGATTTTATTTTTGGTGGCTACAAATTAGACCCATCTCAGATTCTTACAAGTGCAATATTTGAAAGTTCTAATGATGAAATGGTACTAATAAAAGATATTGAACTATACTCTACATGTGAACACCATTTGCTACCAATTATAGGACGTGCACACATAGCTTACATTCCAAATGGTAAAGTTGTTGGTCTCTCTAAAATACCTCGTGTTGTAGATATTTTCTCAAGAAGAATGCAAATTCAAGAGCAACTAACAGAGCAGATTGCTGATGCTATTATGAATACGTTAGAGCCAAAAGGTGTTGGTGTTGTAATTCAAGCACGTCATATGTGTATGGAGATGAGAGGAGTTGAAAAAATCAACTCTACAACAACATCAAGCGCATTAAGAGGTCTTTTTAAAAAAGATGAAAAGACAAGAAGTGAGTTTTTCAACCTAATTAACGCTCCAGCAGGCACTAGGTATTAATGCCATTTTCTAAGCTTAAAGAGAAAATTTCACAAACAAACCACTCTATTGCATTTGGAAGAATTGTCAAAATTAGTGCAACTGTAATTATTGCAAAAGGTCTAAAGGTAAGCATTGGAGACACCGTTAATATTGTCTCACAAGATACAGGTGCCTCAATGCTTGGAATGATTACCGAAATTGAAGAGGAGCAGTTCTATATTACTCCTTTTAGTTTTGTTGAGGGCTTTAGAAGTGGAGATAGAATTTACTCGAACAACACTGGTATGAGCATAAAAGTTGGTGAGGATTTACTAGGTAGAGTTGTTGATCCTTTTATGAATCCAATTGATGGTAAAGATGATATTAAAACTACATCTACTCAACCAATAATTCAAGCCCCAATACCTGCTATGAAGCGTGGAATGATAGATGAAGTTTTTAGTGTAGGTGTTAGAAGCATTGATGGTTTACTTACATGTGGTAAAGGTCAAAAACTGGGAATTTTTGCAGGTAGTGGTGTTGGTAAATCTACTCTTATGGGGATGATTGTAAGAGGCTCAGTTGCACCAATTAAAGTTGTTGCGCTAATTGGTGAACGTGGTCGTGAGGTTCCTGAGTTTATTATGAAAAACTTAGGAGGCGATTTAACCAATACAGTGTTAGTTGTTGCAACTTCTGATGACTCTCCTTTAATGCGTAAATATGGTGCTTTTTCTGCTATGAGTGTTGCAGAGTATTTCAAGTCACAAGGTCATGATGTACTTTTTATGATGGACTCGGTTACACGTTTTGCAATGGCTCAACGTGAAATTGGATTAGCTCTAGGTGAGCCACCAACTTCTAAAGGTTACCCACCATCATCTCTAACTCTTCTACCTCAGCTAATGGAGAGAGCAGGAAAAGAGGATGGAAAAGGCTCAATTACTGCTTTTTTTACAGTTTTGGTTGAGGGAGATGATATGAGTGACCCAATTGCCGATCAGTCTCGCTCTATTTTAGATGGTCATATTGTACTATCTCGCGAACTAACAGACTTTGGAATTTACCCACCTATCAATATCTTAAACTCAGCTTCTCGTGTAATGAATGACATAGTCTCCCCAGAACATTTAAAAGCAGTATGGAAATTTAGAAAACTATATACACTTTTAAAAGAGAATGAAACACTTATTAGAATTGGCGCTTACACGCAAGGAAACGATGCAGAGTTAGATGAAGCAATATCTAAAAAAACTCAAATGGACGCATTTTTCTCTCAAAATGCCTCCATTCCAATTAGCTATCAAGATAGTACCGCTGAGTTAATCCAGATTATGGGGTGACAAGCATGGTTATTAAACCATACTTTTAGCTTCTAAAATTAGCTCATTTAATTTTGTTTCATAAAGTTTAGCATTTTGTTCGTTTGTTGACTCGAACCTTGTTACTAAAACTGGTGTTGTGTTACTAGCTCTCACTAAGCCCCAACCATCTTCAAAAATTACTCTCACGCCATCTACTTCTATAATATTTTTTATTGTAGGAAAATCTTGTGATGGAGATTTTAGCAGCTCTTTTAACTTCTCAATTAAAAGAAATTTCTCCTCTTCAGTAGTTTTGACTTTTATCTCCTCTGTACTATATGTTTTTGGTAAAGACTCTACCTCTTTGTCAATATCCATACCATTTTTAATTAGCTCTAAAATTCTAAATGTTGCATAAATAGCATCATCAAAACCAAAATATTTGTCATTGAAAAAGATGTGTCCTGAAACCTCTGCTGCAAAGTCGGCATCTGTCTCTTGGATTTTTACTTTTAAGTTACTGTGACCTGTTTTGTACATTATGGCTTTTCCACCACTTTGCTCAATTGTGTCATACATAACTTGTGAACATTTAACCTCGCCTATAACTGTTGGTTTATCCATGGTTGAAGCAAACAGTATAGCTAAAACATCGCCTTTAATATTGTGCTTTTTTGTTAAAAATGCAATTCTATCTGCATCTCCATCATAAGCAAAACCAAACTGAGCATCACCTTTTAACTCATCTACTAAAAATGTTAAATTTTTCTCCTCGGATGGATCTGGATGATGGTTTGGAAATGTTCCATCTGGTTCACAAAATAGTGCTGAGTAGTTTAACTCTAAAGCATCTAAAATATCTGTTAAAACCGTGTCTGCAACGCCATTTCCACAATCTATTACAAATTTTTCGCTCATCCCTTTAAGAGAAGAGAACTCTTTTAACATATACTCTACATAGAGTTTTTTCGCATCAATTTGTATGAATGTTTCATCATCTTTAATTTCAAACTCTGAATTTTCAACTATTGTGTCACCTAAGTTGTAAATATCATCAGCAAAAAATGGAACATGATTAATAGCAATTTTAAAACCGTTGTAGTTGCTTGGATTGTGACTACCTGTAATCATTACAC
>JAYEGD010000285.1:0-8160 GCA_034658915.1 Campylobacterota bacterium
TTATGAATAGTTACAATTTTTGTCACAAGATTTTTAGGTTTATTTTCACCTGCTTCAAATTGATACTTTACTTTTTCACCTGGTGCAATTGCAAAGGCATAAGGATAAGATGATGGTGAGCCTTTCGTGTTTGATGTCAAGTAAGTTCCACTTTTACTAGACCATGCACCATAAGACGCAGTGTTATAAGATGTATAATAGCCAGTCCATTTTGATTCTAGCTCTATAAGATAATAATTTTTTGACTGATTTTTAAACTCATAAATTACTTGGTATCCATAAACATTCTCACTATGTCCACCACTTGAGTAATTTTCAGTATTTTTTGATGTAACATGAAATGCTTTCCCATTAACATAAGTAGTATCATAATCATAATTTGTGTATGAAGTTGATGTGTGAGGTACATGACGTGAGCCTATAATCGCATTTTTTAAACTTTTTCTAATCCTAAAGTTATATTTTTTAAAATTATTCTCTGCCATTTCTCTCTCAAATTCATAAGTCTCACCAATAGCACCATCTAATGCTTTTATTAAAGAGATTGAATTCTCAGGGTAATCAATGTAGCCTTTAGTGAGTATGTACTCTTTTATTTTTTTATTGGTAGCTTTTTGCTCTTTTATACCTAATGAATTTATATGCGAAATATTTATTTTATACATTTTATTCTTTGTATTATCTACAAATAGTATAAATTTTCCTTTAGGGTCAATTGCAGCTTTATCAAATTTTAGTTTCTCAACCGGCATATTAATAGTATGATGCTCTTTATTTTCATCTAAATTCCAGATACCAATACTCTTCTTATTGTAGTTAATTACAAACTTACCATTACTTGAAAGAGATGTATATGTGCTTCCACTTTGTCCTTTCATACTTCTTACTTCACTAGTTTTAAGATTAATAAAATCAACTTTTTTATGATCGACTATATACATCTGCTTTAAATTTGGAGAAATCCCAGCTGTTTCTCTTCTACACTTGCAATTATATATATTTTTAATCAATTTCTTTGTGTCTAGGTTGTAGGAGTTTACTGAAGAGTTATATTTGACACTGCTATAGACATATGCAACCATACTCTTACCATCTGGAGCTATTTCTGAACTGTATATATAGCTATTTTTTAAACTAAAACTATTTATTAATTTTCCAGTTTTTAAATTCCAATACTTAACTATTCTAGATCCATCGTGAGTTGTAATAGCATACTTTCCATTACTATTTATAGATATAGAGCTTATGTACCCATATGATGATGTTTTTATTGTTTTAATTAGCTTACCACTTTTTAAATTCCATAATTTAACTCCATCAGAATTAGAAGTCAATAAGTAATTACCATCACTGCTTATATCTATGTTGCTAAAATTTTCATGAAATGTCTTAACAACTTTTTTTGTTTTTATATCTATTTTTAATGTTACATAATCACCTTTTGTATTATGATCTGAAATTAGTGCATATTTTCCATCTGGAGTAATTGTGATATTGTAAATATCTCTTCTATTAACTCTTAAAACTTCTGCACTATTCGCACTACCATCATGTAAATATTTACTAATATCATATTTAACTATCTTCTGTGGAGGTAAATCAGAAAATTTAATTATGTCATTTTCTAGTGCATAGATTAACTTTTTTTGTTTTACTTTATCTACTTCAGCATATAGTGAAAAATTTACTAAAAATAAAACGTAAAATATTGACAACAGTTTCATTACAGGTCTCCTAGCATTAATGTTTTGTACTCTTCTTTTGCTTTACGAACAACATCTTCAACACTCTCATCATAACTATATTTATCAATAAACTCTTTGTATCTCTCTAGTGTATTGATTTGTTGTACTTTTTTATACTCATTAGAGACATTTAATCTAGCCTCTACTTTTTTCTGCTCTTCTTGTTTTATAGCTATTTTCTCATCTGCTATAGATTTCTCATACGCTTTTTTCTGAGCAATTTTTCTCTTTCTCGCATCCTCTTTCGCTTTTCTCTTTTTTGCTAATTTAGCATTAATCTTATTAATCTCTTTTTGTGCCTGTGAAGCTTGTTTTGTTCCAGGGTATCTACTTATATACCAACTATAAAGGGTTGCCGTTCCTTTTTGTCTTACACTACCATAGATGTGATTAAGCACTTCATTAATTTGAAATGAGTCAGGACACTCTTTTGCAAAATCATCAAATGATTTTAAACTATTATTTCTAATAGTGGTTTTATATTTACGATTACACTCTTGAAGTTTTTTTCGGTTAAAACTTTCTGGTGTGTATCTATTTCTCTTTTCAAGTTGAGCATTAGCAAGTGTCATATAAACAGGTTGAGGAGTACTTTTTAAATCAGGAAGCTTATGACCATACAAACCTCTTCTACCTATCATTTTTAAGTTTGGTAGAGTGTTACTTTTATTTACATTCAGTGTAGTTCTTTTTTTATTCTCTACTTTTTTAATTGGCTTAGTACTCTTTTTAGTTACTTTACTAACTCTTTTTTCAGCACTACTTTTAGATACAATTTTACTTTTATTTTTTGGTAACTTAGTAGTAAACTCATTTTCAAACCACTGCAAAGCTTTTTTACTATTATTTGCTTTAACAGATAAACGTATATGCTCAATAGCTTCTTTTGAGTACTTAGTTCTTTTACAAGTTCGCGTAAAGTTATAAAAAGAGTCTAAGCTATTTTTGTCAACAACTTTTTTATACTGATTAAAGCACTTAAGACTTCTTTCATAATTTCTTTTAAACATTTTATTTGAACCTGCTACATGACTCTTAGACAAATTCATACTTTCTATAACACTTTTTGGAATTGAAGCTTGTTTAGGTTTTTTTGTATGCATTTTAAGATTTTTTACTGGAAGCATTTTCAATGAAGGTCTAGCTATATTTATTTTTTTTGTACTGCTATTTACTTTATGTGAATTTACACTTCTTGAAATATCTCTAATTTGTTTACTAATTTCTTTTAGTTGGTTTGAGCTATACCGAGCAACCATAGGATACATAATATGTTTTAGTTTTCCCCCATAGGTTCTATTTTTATACCCCTTTAATGCAGTATAAATTTGTTTTCCACTCATACTTTTTACAATTTTAGATGAGCCCATTGCCTTTTTTTGAAACTGTGAACCATGACAGCTTTTACATTGTGTAATATTCACAGAAGCAGATAAAATAGATGCAGTTAATAATATTAAAGCAATTTTACCCATTTTTCAAACTTCTTAAAGCATCCTCAACATTGTCTTGACGCATTAATGACTCTCCTACTAAAAAAGCATCCACTCCAGCTTTGTTTAAGTCGCCTAGCTGGTTGTGTTCGTAAATTCCACTCTCTGCAACTATGATTTTACCATTTGGAATAAGTGGTATTAGGTCATAACATAGGTTCATATCCATCTCGAAAGTCTCTAAGTTTCTGTGGTTAATTCCAATGATGTCACTACCAGCATAGATAGCTTTTGTTAAGTCTGTTTTGTCATGAACTTCTACTAACGCTTCCATCCCTAAATGTCTAGTGTATGCTAAAAGCTCTTTCAGTTCACCTTTACTTAAACATTTAGCAATAAGAAGTATGAAATCTGCTCCATAGACTAACGCTTCTAAAATTTGGTACTTTGAGACTATAAAATCTTTTCTTAAAAGTGGGATACCTACATATCTTCTAATTCCTGCTAGGTACTCAATGTCACCTTGAAAAAAGTGTGGTTCTGTTAAAACAGATATTGCATTTGCACCACCACGCTCATAGCCTTGTGCAATAGCAAGTGGGTCAAAGTCCTCTCTAATCACACCTTTTGATGGACTCGCTTTTTTCACTTCTGAAATTATTCTGTATGGCTCCTCTTTAGTAGAAGTTAAAAACTCTTTTACATCACGAGGCGCTCTTGCATTAAATGCTAATGAGCGTCCTAACCAATCCATTGTGTATGCTTTTTCTCTAACTGCTAAATCTTCTCTTGTTTTTTCAACTATATCATCTAGTATCATCTTATATATCCTTATTTAAACACTCTTTTATTTTTTTGAGATGTATTTTCACATCTTCATTCTCTTTTGAGGGTAGCATTTTATCCACTTTTTTAATAATTCTGTATGCTTTATCGCAAGATTTAATTTTGTAGTAACCCCATGCCAATGAATCTAAATAGTATGGAGAGTCTGGACTCTTCTTTAGAGCCTCTTTTACATATTTAATACCATTTTTAACCTCTATGTCATGCTCAATCATAATATAACCCAAATAGTTTAAATATAGAGCCTTTGGATCGTACGATATGACATATTTTAAATTTTTAATTACAAAGTTATGTAGTGTTGAGCTGTTTGGCTTTGCCTCATAAGCAAAAATTGAAGCTTTGGCTAAATAGTCTAAAGATGATGTCTCATCATATAGTTTCAACGCTATATCTTTTGCTTTATTGTACTTTTTTGATGAAGCATATAGTTGCATCAACATATCATTATTACTCTTCGATTTCTCTAGGAATTTCTCTAAGTTGAGACTATCTTTTTTGTATCTATAGATATCTATAACTATTTTTGCTACATTTTTATCTGCTTGTACATCATAGAGTTTGTTTGCTACGCGAAGCATTGCATCTATGTTATTATTTTCACCATAATAACTAAGCAATCTTTTACATGTAGTAACAGAGCATCCTCTCATAAGTGCATGTGATTCTAACTGAGAAATTGCCTCTGCTTTCATTCCCAAATTTACATACATTAAAATAGAGAGTTTGTCTAATATTTTTTCATCATAATTAATTGTGTATGCTCTTGTAAGATATTTAAAGCCCATCTTGTAATTTTGCTGAGCTATGTAGATGTCTGCGATTAATAGAAAATCTCTCTCTTCTTCTGTTTTTTTTACCAATGCTAAAGATAGCTCTTTTGCTTTTTCTATCTCACCTTTTTTCAAATATGCAGAGATTTGATACCTTCTTAACTCATAGTGATTAGGCTCAATTTTAAGTAGTTTTGATGTTTGAGAGATGACATCATCAAAGCGTTTTGTTAGTAGTTCTAACTGCAACTTGTTGTAAAGGTACTCATTTTTACCTGATTTTTCATACAAAATATCATACCAACCAATAGAAGCATTTAAGTCATCTCTTAATGTACTATCTAGCGCATATAAAATGTATTCATCCTCTTTTTCAAATGCTTTTAACTGTGCAGAGGTGTTGTAATTTATGCTCTTTTGTGAACATCCAACAAATAGTACAGATATTAATAAAAGAGTGGTTAGTTTAAACACCAATAACTCCTGGACACTCACGTTTTAACTCATCTACTCTATGTTTATAATAGTCCCAAAATGGAAATGTAGTACACTGAGTAGGTCTTACATCATAAATTGCACATCCATTTTGCTCTCTATTGTAAAAAATACAATCATAACTTATACCCACAATTTGCTCTTTAATGGAGTATTTAAAACCAACTTTTTTAAGATATTTAAAGATAAAATCTTGAGTAGGTAGCTCTACATGTAGAGCTATTTTCTCTATCTCTTCAGAGTTTAAAAATATGTTTCCACTCTCACCTGTGCAACATTTACCACTACATGTAGAACACTCTTGAGGATTAAATGAGTAACTATAACCATCTTTTGTAACTAAATTTGACATTTTATGCTGTGTGTCCTTGCTTTATCGTAAATTGCTTGCGCATCTTTTGAATAGGTACTGTTTTCAAATGCGTATAACGGAGTGTGAACTTTCATCATTGATTTTGAATTTTTTCTTACATGTACAAGAACAATAGATGAATTTTTACCTTTTTTTGAATGAACGAATTGTACATCAACAACTCTTAATTTTACATCTGCTAACTCTGCACAAATGAGTCCAAATTGGGCGCTATCGTAACAAAAAATGAAGTGTCCATTAGTTTTTAAGAGTTGAGATACCTTTTTAAAAAAGCTTGCTCTTGGAAGATGTATGTTAAATCTTGCAATAGATTTTGAGTACGATGATGAGTGAGTGGTCTCATCATGGTAAAATGGAGGGTTTGAGATGATATATTCAAAACCTTTTTCATCTTTGAAATCTAGTAAATTAACATTATGTACACGGTATTCAAGTCTATTTGCATAAGCACTTTTTTGACTCAATTCAGCGTAAGAAGCTTGAATTTCAACTGCCTCAAGAGTAATGTTTGGAAAATCACGTTTTATTAAAAGTCCTAAAACTCCACTACCACTACCAACATCAAGAACTCTTTTTTTAGGATTAAATGTTGAGATAAAGTTATATAGAAACAGAGAATCACTATTATAACAATAGCCATCTTGAATTTGATAGATTAACATACTTACCTTTTGATATAATTATGATTATATCAAAAAAAGGTTTTAGTGATGATAATAATTCCAGCAAGAAAAGCAAGTACAAGATTTCCAAACAAGGTTTTAGCAGATATTGGTGGCTTGCCAATGGTTGTAAGAACTGCAAAAAAAGTTAGCCATTTAGATGATGTTGTAGTTGCATGTGACGATGATGAAATTATGAGTGTTTGTAAGAGTTATGGTGTTAAAGCTATGATGACATCTTCGACACATAAAAGCGGAACAGACAGAATTAATGAGTGTGCGCAACTTCTTGATATTGATGATGATGAGTTGGTAATTAACATTCAAGCAGATGAACCTTTCATTGAAGAGTCAGTTGTCAAAAGTATGCTCGATAGACTTAAAAATTTAAAAGATAAAAATAGTGAGTTTATAATGGCTAGTTGCTATAATAGCATTAATTCACAAAGTGCTGAAGATAGCAACTTAGTAAAAGTAATTATGGATAGTGATCAAAATGCCATCTACTTTTCAAGAAGTCCAATACCATTTAATAGAAGTGGTGAAGCTACATATTTTGGTCATATTGGAATATATGGATTTACAAAAAAATCTCTATATGATTTTTGCTCATTAAATGATGCTCCCATTGAAGATATTGAAAAACTAGAGCAGCTGCGCGCAATTTATCATAATAAAAAAATATCAATGGTAAAAGTCGCTTCTACTGGTTTTGGAATTGACACGGTAGAAGATTTAGCTAGAGCTAAAGAGATATTTGGACTATGACTATTCAGCAGTGATTTAGCTCTTAATATCTAAATCTCTCTCAACACTCTCTTTACTCTCAAAAAGCTTAACAATTTGTGCTTTTACTTTTGAGTATATAAACTGCTCTTTAAAGCCTTGGATTCTACCACCACTTGCATTTGGATGCCCTCCGCCATTTGCAATCTCTTTTGCAATTAGTGAAACATCTACTTTGTTGTTAGCACGAATACTTATGGTTCCTCTTGGACTTACATCCATAATAAAATCGTAATCATCATAAGTTACTAAAAATCCATTTCCAATGATCGATGTATTTCCAACTGCATAACTCAAAAAGCCTTTATAGCCTTTGTAGTAAATAGTCATATCTGCTTTATATTTTCCAAAAAGCCCTACTATGTAGTGTGTCACTAAATTGTCAATTGTGTTGTCACTTTCATAACGGAAGAAATCTTTTTTCAAAGAGTGCATCTTCTCATCTAAAATAATATTTGCATTTTCGACATCCATCATAGATGATGCAACGCTAAGTAGTGCAAACTTATACTCTCTATCATATGAAGCAAACATTACACGACTCAACTCTCTTGCATCAGAGACAAGTTTCATACAAACTTTTCCATACTCAAAGTTTTTTGTCTCATCTTGTAGCCATAAATCTACCGCATTTACTACATCAACATAAGCACTTAAACTTTTTGTCTCTTCTACTTCAAAATTCTCTACGGCATAGTCATACATAATTTTTGTTGCACACCTTGTTGTGTCTAAATTATACCACTCATATTTAATTGCACTATCTTTTCCACTACCGTGATGGTCTAGTAGTAGAAGCTCTACATGTAAAGCATTTTCATTTAATCTTTTTACTTCTAAATTAATCCAGCGAGCCTCTTCTGTATTTAAGTTCAAATCCGTAACCAAGATAGTAGCAGGTGCTTTGTTTGCTTTTACAGTTTCTAATATCTCTTCTAGTCTAACCTTTACCTCCGCACCATAGTTTGCATTAAAATAGGTCATATTGTGTGGTGAATGTTTCATGACTAACTGTGCGCTATAGCCATCTAAGTCTGTATGAGATAG
>JAYEGD010000286.1:0-8149 GCA_034658915.1 Campylobacterota bacterium
CAATTTTTGAGAAACACTCTGCTCTTATAGCACCTGAAATTTTCAATAATATGCTAATTTTTGACACCTTCAGTGCTATGTTTACTGCTCTGTTTTTACTAGGAGCTATCTTTACTCTTGCTATCTCAAAATCTTATATAGACAAAAGCGATATTTTTGTAAGTGAATCTTTCGTTCTATTTCAATTAGCACTCTTTGGAATGGTAGTTTTAAGTATGGCAAATGAGTTAGTAACTGCTTTTATTGCACTAGAGATTGCTTCAATGGCAGTATATATTTTAGTAGGACTAAACAGATCTTCACTCAAAGCTTCAGAAGCATTTTTTAAATACCTTCTCTTAGGCTCTTTCTCGTCATCATTTTATCTACTAGGTATGATGTTGATTTATGCTCAAACAAAAAGTACAAACCTTGATGTTATCGCGCAGTACATTTTAACAACAGAGCTAAACGCTCAACTTTTAGCAGTAGTTGGAGCTTTTTTAATAATGATTACTATTATGTTTAAAATAGCAGTTGTTCCATTTGGTGCGTGGGTAATTGATGTTTACGAGGGTGCTTCACTACCAATTACTGCTTTTATGGCAAGTGTATTTAAAATAGCAATTTTTGCATTTACACTAAGAGTCTTTATGTTAGATAGCGCAGAATTTGAAGCAATTTACGACCCACTAATTATTCTAGGCTCAATTGTCACGATGGTAGGAGGCTCACTTTTAGCAGTTATTCAAAAGAGCATTAAAAAGATGTTAGCCGCGTCATCTGTTGTTCATAGTGGCTACATTTTAATAGCACTAGCATCAATAAATGAGTCTATGACAAACGCACAAAGTGCAACCATCTTTTACCTATTTGCATATTTCATAAGCGGACTTGGAGCATTTGGAGTGCTAAGTTACATTAGCAAAGGCAAAGAGAGAGTAATAAATTTTGATGACCTAAATGGTTTAGGAAAAACTAACCCAATGATAGGTGCATCACTAACTATTTTTATGCTTTCACTAGCTGGTTTCCCATCTACCATAGGCTTTATTGGAAAGTTCTACATCTTCACATCTGCCATTGATGCAGGTTACACAATGTTAGCACTATTAGGAGCAATTACTGCATTCATCTCCATATACTACTACTTCAAAGTAATACTCCATCTCTACTTCAAAAAGCCATTACATGTAAAAGAGTCGTATGGCTACAGAGTATCTTTAGCTTTTATTGTTTTATCGGCTATAATTGTTTTATGGGGAGGAGTAGGAACATCACTACTACTAGATATTCCAGGAATTAACTCACTAAATGAGTTAAGCAAAAGTGCAGTTGACTCTTTGAGGATTTAGAGTGAATCTCCACTTTTTTCTCGTTCTACCTCTTTCAAGATGGAATTTTATTGTACTTTTTAGTCTAGTAAGTCCATATTTTTGTTATGTTTTAATCTCTTGTTACATTAATATCTAATTCGTAATAGATTTTTAGACCTGTTTGTTTTTTTCTTAACAGTTTAAAATCAATTAAAAATCTTATATCTTTTAAAATTGTTTGAGATGATAATCTAAATCTTTTTGCTATCTCTTTTGAAGTCATTGCAAATGCACTTTTGTTTCTTGCAATTAGTTTTAAAATATTTTTTTGACGCTCAGTTAATTTAACCGCATGGTCTTCAGCTTTATCAAATACAATGCTTTCTCTAAAATACAAAAAGACTCTATCATCCAATACTTGTAACGCTTCAATCATGATATTTTGAATAAAATAGATAAAATAAGTCAAATCTAGTTCATTTTCTTCTACATCAATAAATGCTTTTTCGTACTCTTTTTTTCTTTTTTCGCTTAAATGAATAATTTCAGATAAAGATATGTAGTAAAACATATCAAAACCATTTTGCCCAAGCAAATGAGTAAACAAAACTCTTAATGTTCTTCCGTTCCCATCAAAGTGAGGATGTATATATCCATATAAAAAATGAAATGCTATGACTTTGTACATTGATTCAATATATTCTAATTCACAATCATCACTATTTGAGTTAGAAAATAGATAAAGTTTATTTATCATTCTTATCATTTTTTCAATATTAGAAGTTGGTCGAAAAACAACTTTTTGTGTAGCTGTTGTTATTTCTACTCCATCACTCCTATATACACCCTCATCCTTTTTTTCATCAAGTGTATCTTCTGATATCATTTTATGTAAGTATAAAACAAATTCATTATCTAGTTTTTGTTCTTTATTATCAAAAATGTATTGTAAAGCTCTATAGTTATTAATAATCATTCTTTCTGATTTATCTTCAGGTGTTAATTGTTTTTTAATTATTTCTTCTGTTCTTTTTTTAGTACTATGTGCACCCTCAATTGATGATGAATGAAATGCTTCAGAAAGCAAAGTGTCAAAAATCAGTTCTTTTTTGTAGCTTTCTTTAAAAGAATAAGAGCTACTCCTCCAAAAATTTTTTATTTTATCAACGTTCTCTTTCATAAGGTGTGTTTCAACAAATGTAAAACTTTCATCTTCTAGCTTAATAAGCTCTTTTTTAAATTTATTTCTATATTTGATGATTTTATTATAAACTTCATCATAATCACATTCACTTTCAATAATAAGATTTTTTCTGTATTGAATTTCCTTGGGAGTGTAGTAGGTATCAACAGTTAAATATTTCATCCACTCTTTAGATGAAGTTGGATAGATTTTTTTAGTCATTTTAGCTCCTATTAACTTCTATTTGAAATAAGTTCATTAACTTTAGTCATAACTCTTTGAAAATCATCTGTTCTAGTAGGATAAGAAGTATATCAGTTATACTTTTTTTACTATTGAAATGTTTCTACCACTCTCTTTTGCTTTGTAGAGTAAATTGTCTGCTGTTTTGTATGCTACATCTTCACTAGAGATTTTAGTAGGATGAAAAACAACTCCACCAAATGATGCTGTAACATAGCTTGAAGCTGTGCTTGAAGTATGCTCTACATGTAGAGCTTCAATAGAGCATCTTATACTCTCAATTAGTTGTGTAAAACCATCTAAATCTGTATCATAAACTAAAATTCCAAACTCTTCACCACCGAGTCTAAAAGCATAGTCTGATGCTCTTGAGAGTGACTCTTTAAGTGTTTTAGAGATGGCTACAAGTACATTATCGCCCATCTTATGTCCATAGGTGTCATTGTATTGTTTAAAGAAATCTACATCTAAAATTACAAAACCAAGCTTTTTATTCTCTCTTGAAGCTCTTGATATCTCTTTGCTAAAAATTTCATTTAAATATCTTCTGTTATACAGTTTTGTTAAAAAGTCAGTTATTGAGAGCATTTCACATAATTTTTTATCCGTTATATCAGTTCTAATAGAGGCGTATGAGACGATTGAGCCATCATCTCCTAAAACAGGTGAAATTCTGGCATTTACCCAATAAAAAGTACCATCTTTTTTACTGTTTTTAATTTCACCCTCCCAAACATCCCCATTGATAATAGTTTCCCATATTTCACTATAGAGGCTATCTGGCATATCTTTATGTCTTAAAATATTGTGATTTTGACCTATTAGCTCATTTTTACTATAACCAGTCATATCGCATAGTGCTTTTGAGACCTCTGTAATAGTTCCATCTATATCTGTCTTTGAAGCAATTAAATATTTATCTACAATCTCTAAATATGTTCTATTTTCTATAGTTTTTTTCTCAACAAGCTCTTCAAGATGTTTAGTGTAGTACTTTAACTCATTTTCAGTTTCAAAACTTTTTAGTGCCTCTTTTGCTGTTACTATTAAATCTGTCTTCTCCCATGGTTTGGATATATATCTATAAAGTGCTCCTGAATTTACAATTTTTGCAACACCATCTAAATTTGCTTGACCAGTTAAAAGCATTTTCTTTGTATGTGGAACTAGCTTATGAGCTTTAATTAAGAACTCATCACCCTTCATCGATGGCATCAAAAAGTCACTAATAATTAATTCAATAGTTATATCATCCTCAAGTAACTCTTCAATGATTTCAAGACCATCTTCACCTGATTGTGCCAACTCAATATCAATCTCATCTCCAAAAAAAGTATTTAGTTGAGATTTTAGCGCACTTAATACAATTTGTTCATCATCTACGCATAGTATTGCTCTACTCATTATTATCTCCCAACTCATTTTTAATAAGTTTAATTAGCTCAATAGAGTCCCAAGGTTTTGCAATTACATCTTTTAGATTTGTATAATCTTTTACATTTTGTATAGCATCTTTATCTGCTTGACCAGTTAAAAGAATTTTTATAACTTTTGGAAATTTTTTGTGAGCTTCAATCAAAAATTCATCACCTTTCATTCCTGGCATCAACCAGTCTGAAATAATTATAACAACATTAATGCTGTCTTCTTCTAATTCATCTAGAATTTCTAAAGCATCTTTTGCACTTTGAGCCAACTCAATAGTGTAATCATCACTAAAATTTTTTTCTAAATCTTGTGAGAGTGCGCGTAATACAAACTCTTCATCATCTACACATAATATCGCTCGCATAAATTAATACCTTTATTTTAATGTTTTCTTAACTTTTTTTATACCATCTAGCCATATCTTTATGAAAATTAGCTTGATGAAATACTTAATACATAACACCTAAAGTGAAAGACAAGATGGATTTATGCAAGAAATATCAAGCTTTTAATATATCTTAGTTGATATAATAAAAGCTTGATATTTTCGCAATGTAATCTTGTTCTCTTCCTCTGGTTTGTTGTGTGTTTACTTACCCAGCGAGTTTATCTTTTCCATTTCCAAAGTCAAATAATGACATTTGTTTTAAAGGTTTTTTACATTCTATAATTTCATCTGTTTTATTTAGTATTTGCTCTTTAACTTGTTTACCTATTTCTTCTACCATTGGAATAACTATTGAGTTCCCAATTCTATTATATAATTTTGCTTTTGAGCCAAATAGTTTAAAATCATCTTTAAATCCCATTAATCTATAACACTCTTTTAAAGTTAGTTTTCGTACCTTTCCATTATGGTGTACAAAATATCTTCCTGCTGATTCTTGTGATGATAATGTAGGGTGTGTTCCCTCTGATGAATATATTCTATTTGGTTGTTTGTGAACTCTTGATAAGTGTATTGTATCTGGTCTTGTACCTTTTGTTCTTATTTTTTTATTTCTATACCCTATAAAAATAAGTCCTGATGGTTGCTTTTTAGGGTTGTCAATAAGTGTATATTCACTTTCTTCTAAATACTCTATTTGTCCGTTATCTTCTTCTAAAATATTTTTTATGTAGATAGGTTGTTTTATATCTAATTTGTTAAAATCAAATTTTATTCCATTTAATGAACCAACTATTATTGTTCGTTCTCTATTTTGTGGTACTCCAAAATCTTTAGCATTTAAGACATGCCAATTAGTTGTATATCCTAATTCATTTAAAGCATTTAAAACAACTTTTAGTGTATTTCCTTTATCATGACTTTTAAAATGTTTAACATTTTCTAAAACAATAGCTTTTGGCTTTTTTTCTTTTAATATTCTTTCAATATCAAAAAACAGAGTTCCTCTAGTATCATTAAAACCTTTTTTCTCTCCAGCAATACTAAACGGCTGACATGGAAAACCTGCTAATAAAACATCATGATTTGGTATCTCTTTCTCATCTATTTTTGTTATATCTTTAAATACTTTTTCATTATAATTAGCTTCATACATCTCTCCTGCATGTTTATCTATCTCTGAACTAAACACACAATTACATCCATTTTTTTCAAAACCTGTTCTAAAACCACCTATACCTGCAAATAAATCAATAAAATTATAACTCATGATTTAATCCTAAAGTTAATTCATTCCATTTTTGTTTGTGAATTGATTTTAATTCTTCATCAATATTAATTAATTCAGAATATGAATTATAAAAAACTTCTAAATTACTGATAAGTCTCATATAATATTTCAATGTTGCCATAATTCCATTTACAATGATTTGACAGCCGTGTTCTTCTTTTACTTCTTGGATAATTTGATTTATCTCTGATTCATCTTCTTTTTTAATCTCATAATATGATAAAATATAATATCTTTTAGGATTATATTTTATTATTTTTTCTTTAGCTATTCTTAGTATATTTGTATCAATTGGTTTATCTAGTTTTATCTCTATTGCTTCAAATAATTCATCTTTATTAAATATCTCAATATCACCTGCACTTTTTGATGTTTTGTCACTTGTTGTGTGACTACCTAATGGTTTTAACGTACAACCGTTATATCTTGATATTTCATTTATAATAATTTTGTAAATTGAATAAAAAGCTAAAACTGGTAATTTTGAACCACCAAAAGTTTTATAGTTAAATGTAAATTGTCTATCAAATAAATTGATAATTTTTGAAATAGTTAGTTTATCAGGATTTTCTAAAGGTTGAATCTCAATTTTATTTTCTTCTTGTATTTTAATTATTTGTTTAAAAAGTTCAACTAAGATAAACTTAGGATTTATATTATTAACTTGGATTTCATTTACAAGTTCTAAAAAAGATTTTTTAACTTTCTTGTCACTTATCTTACCATTATAGTCTAATGCATAAGGAAAGGGCTGTTCCAATGAACGAGTAAGCCATCCACTTTCTGCCATAGATGGCAATCCTATTTCTTTTAATGTAGGAGTAATATGGTGTGTATCCATACTTCTACCAGAAAAACCATTTTCTAGTTGAGCTTGATGTATTCTAATATCTTGTGCAGGATGTTTGATTTTATAAATTGATAAAGTTACTAAAACTGTAAAAACACCTTTTTGATTAAAGCATTTGTTGGATAATATTTCGATATTTTCTAAAATTTCTTTAGTTAGTTTTTTTGAATAATTTTTATTTTTTACTGCTTCATTGTAAATTGATATTAATTGTTTTTTATATGCCATTTATATTAACCTTTATTTGTATTGTTGATAATCATAAGCACATAATAACTTACGATAATCAGTTTCTTTTTTATTTTGTATATTTTCTAAATAGTAAGAAATCGGTTAGTTCATTTTTTACTGTTAGGTTATTCAATTTCTTCTGCCTTGCCCTTTATTATATAGCATCAATGATTAATATTTTTAGAGATATATATTGTAAACTTAGTACCAAGCTCACTACTATTTAAATCAATTTTTCCTTTGTGAGCATCTACTATTTTTTTAACAATATCAAGACCTAAACCACTACCTTCACCAGATTTTTTAGTGGTAAAAAATGGCTCAAATATTTTGTTTTGTATCTCTTGAGGTATTCCACAACCACTATCTTTAATTGAGACAATTTGATACTCTTCATCTTCATTAATAGATATTGTCAAAGTACCCTGGTTACTCATAGCATGAATTGCATTAGATATCAAATTCATCCAAATTTGTGCTAATTCATCAGAGTAACAGAAGATTGGTTCTAAATTTTCATACTCTTTTATAACCTCAATGCCCTGTTTTAAGTTATGGCTAAAAAGTACTAAAATTGTCTCTATAGACTCTTCTAACTTCTCAACTACCCCATCTCTATCATGATCAAAATGAGCAAATTTTTTCAATGCAAATATTGTCTTTGAAGTTCTATCGACTGAACGTCTGATGTTATAGATATTAGATATTGTAGAGTACTCATTAAAGAGTGTATCTATAATAAATTTTGCATCATTATGAACTATTAAATCTTTATATGGTGTAATATCTTCTACATGAAATTGAGAAAATTTATCTGCAAAAAACCTGCTTTGTTCAATACCCATACTATTTAGCTGCTCTTTTAACTTTTTCTTTAAAGTGCGTTGCTCTTTAATAGATAAAATTGATTCTTGAAGTGGTATGGTTGATTTTAACTTTTCAAACAAAATCATCTCTTCACTACTTAATATTTTTTCTAACTTAGGTATCTCATGTAACACTTTTTCAAGAGTCTCAATAGCGTTGTCACTAGAGGATTTAATAGCTCCTAATGGGGAGTTTATTTCATGAGAAACACCAGCGATTAGCTCTCCTAATGCTGTGAGTTTTTCAGACTCTACAAGTTTGTCTTGTGTACTTTTAAGCTCTTTTAGGCTCTCTTCCAATGCAATTTTACTATTGAGAAGAGTCTCTTTATCCTCTCTTTGAGAGCTAATGTCAGAAAATACACCAATATAGT
>JAYEGD010000287.1:0-8047 GCA_034658915.1 Campylobacterota bacterium
GTTTTTTAATGCTTATTATCAAGACAATCATATAAATTAATGCCCAGCTAAACGGAAACCAAAAAAGTGTAATTTTTACAAGAGCATCAAATGTTTGTGCATTTAATGTAGTTGCAGATGAGTTAAAAAAAGTAATCATGCTCATAAATGATGACAAAAGAGAAGCAAAAGAGATGCTTAGTAAAAGTGTCCAACTAACCCACCAAATCCATAAACGTAAATATGACATTTTATAGCTTTGAAATCATATTGTTGTAGTGTTCTAATGTCATAAAACTCTTCTCAAAACGCCATTTTAAAACAAATGAAATTACTTTTTTTCTCAACTTAGCATCTACTTTTTCAACTCTTCCATAATAAGCCAAAGAGATATTTTTGTTTTTTACTTTCAGAGAGTTGTCATATTTTATTGCTATTATTTGGAGGTATTTTCCCTCTTTTATTTCACCTAAATTCTCATCACTAAGTGAAATACCAGATAAATTTATGGCTTTAAAATGAAAAATATCCTCAAAATTATCAACTTTTTCACTCACTTGTAGCTCATCAAAGAGGTTTTTTAAATCTCTCATATTCTCTTTACGTGAGAGTTCATAACTTGATATTTTGGATGTTAAATTTTTTAATCTATCGAGTGCTGAACTCATATGATCAACCTTTACAATTTGTGTTATAATATCATAAAATATTAAAATAAAGATAATTAAAACATGGACTATTTAAAAATTTCTGGACCAACAACACTTAGTGGAGACGTTACAATTTCTGGTGCAAAAAACGCTTCACTTCCTCTTATTGCACTCACTCTTCTTGCAAAAAATGAAGTAACAATTTCAAATGTTCCTGATGTGGTAGATATTAAAACACTTCTAAAACTCATTGAAAAACTAGGTGGAAATTACACTTTTTCAAACAACACAATCAAGATAGACACCTCAAAGCTTAATAATACAAAAGCTACTTATGAGATTGTAAAAACAATGCGTGCCTCTATTTTGGTCTTAGGACCTCTGCTTGCGCGTTTTGGACATTGTGAAGTCTCACTACCTGGTGGTTGTGCAATAGGTCAAAGACCAATTGACTTACATTTAAAAGCGTTAGAGCAGATGGGCGCACAAATTGAAATTCATGCTGGTTATGTTATTGCAAAAGCTCCAAATGGCTTAAAAGGTTGTCATATCGTTTTTGACAAAATTACAGTTACAGGGACTGCAAATATTGTAATGGCAGCTGCACTAGCTCATGGGAAAACAATCTTAACAAATGCAGCTCGAGAGCCTGAAGTTGTACAGCTTTGTGAAGTTTTAAAAAGTAGTGGTGTTGGAATTGAGGGTATAGGAACTTCTGAACTAATAGTCTATGGAAATAATCAAAATCTAATAGAGATAGACCCATTTGATGTAATTCCAGATAGAATTGAAGCGGGAACTTACCTCTGTGCAGGAGCAATTACAAACTCAACAATTACTCTTAAAAAAGTAAGAAGCGAACATATGGAGTCTATGATTTCAAAGCTAGAAGAGATGGGGTGTAGTTTTGAATATGGAGATGGTAGCATCACAATAAAATCTCCAAAAAGAGTTAAACCAGCAGACATAATCACTCAAGAGTACCCAGCATTTCCAACAGATATGCAAGCACAATTTTTAGCACTTATGAGTATTGCTGAGGGTGTAAGCTCAATAGAAGAGAGACTTTTTGAAAACAGATTTATGCATGTTAGTGAGCTTCAACGTCTAGGTGCAGAGATTAAACTAAAAGGCAACTCTGCAACTATTTATGGTGGCAAAGAGTTGCATGGAACTGATGTTATGGCTACAGATTTAAGAGCCTCTAGTGCATTAGTTTTAGCTGCCATGGCTGCTTCAGGAGAGAGTCAAGTTCATAGAATTTACCATCTGGACAGAGGCTATGAGAGATTAGAAGAGAAACTAATTGCATTGGGTGCAAAAATCCAGAGGCTTAGTGAATGAAAAGTCAACTGTTAAAAGAGGTCGCAATATATTTTCTACTCTTAATTGTTAGTGCTATTTTAATGCATCCAGATTTATTGAGTGAACCACAAGCAAGGTTTGAGTTAATGAGAGCTAACTCTAACTACTCACATCCATTTGTTTATGCACTTTTAGTTTACATAATTTTCTGGATTCCTAGAGCTATATTTCTACTAACTAAGAAATTTTTTACAAAAAAATGATAGTAGTATCGGCTTGTTTAGTAGGTGAAAATTGTCGCTACAATGCTCAAACAAAACTAAATAGCGATGTAGTGGAGTATTTAAAAGATAAATCATACACTACATTTTGTCCAGAAGAGCCACTAGGAACACCACGAGAGCCAATACATGTAGTAGGCTCAAAGCTCTTTGGAAATGAGAGCAAAAAAGATTACACAAAAGTTGTAAAAGAGCATATTGAAAAGTTTGTTGAGAGAAACAGTATTACAACAGCTTTACTAAAAGCTCGTTCACCATCTTGTGCAATTAAAACATTTGGCGAGAGCAGAAGTGACGGACTCTTTACTCAAATTTTAAGAGATAAATTTGAGAATATTGAGTTGATTGATGAAGAAATTTTAAGTAACCATTCAGCACCTATTAAAAAACAATAGCCTCATAAGTAAAAAGTTCTGCATCTTTGTAGCCATCAAATCCTATTTTGGCTTTTTCTTGTGCGCAGTAGCCTACAAACTCTTCAACACTCCAGCCCATCTGCGTTGCAACGTGTGGCAAAAATGTACCATTTTTTGAG
Organism: Campylobacterota bacterium; assembly: GCA_034658915.1. Lineage (GTDB taxonomy): Bacteria > Campylobacterota > Campylobacteria > Campylobacterales > Sulfurimonadaceae > JAYEGD01. The sequence goes on from JAYEGD010000287.1 coordinate 2,751, forward strand.
CCTTTTTTTATGTAAATTCCATCTCTACCTAAAACAATTTCATCTATTGAATTTATCTTTTTTCTAGGTGTTAGGACTGAAATTTCTAGCTCAATATCTTTTAATTCATCTGCACTCACTTTGTTAAATCTGTGGTCATTTTGAGCAGCTGCTATAGCCATATTAATTACCACTTCATAGAGTGGTTGGTGTGGTTCAAAAGTTCCTATGCAACCTCTTAAATTATGCTCTTTATTCAGTGTTACAAATGCACCTAGATGCTCTTTTAGTTTTGGTGCTATTTTGCTCTCATCTACCTCTATTTTTTTGTTATGTATTGTTGCCTCATAAAGCGATAATTTTGCAAGTTCTAGTAGCTCTTGTTTCTCATTTTCACTCAAAAAAAAGTTCTCACTGCTTTTATAGACTCTTATTGCACCATACCCTACAACTCTATCTCTGTCTCCATAGGTGCTATCACCAGAGTTCTTATACTCTAAAATCTCATATTTATAGTTGCTGCTTTGTGTAAGAGTTTGCAATAGCAAAACAGAACTCCATCCACATGCACTTGTTAGCATATCTTTAAGCTCTAAACTCTCATTTTTTATAAGAGTGTCTATAAAAGTTTGTGTAGAATTTGATGCCATAGCATTTAGTGTTAGTGTATCAACGTCATAAGCGTCTTCATAATTTGGGTAGTGAGATAAGTCTGTGCTAATAACAAAGAGATTTTCACTGTTAAAAAATGGTTTTAGACTCTTTGCTAGTTCTTGAATAGTGTGTAGTTCATTTGTAGCTACAATTATTGGAACAATGTTTAATTCACTACCGTAAATTGTTTGTAAAAATGGAAGTTGTACCTCTAAAGTATGCTCTTTATTGTGTGCATTTGGGTTGTATGTAAAATATTTTGAGCTATTAGTTAGTGCTTTTACAATATTATGATTAACACTAACTTCTCCTAGTGGTGTAGCATAATCTCCTTGAGTATAAATAGATGCACCATTAAAAGAGATGTGATGACTAGAGCCTATTAAAAATATATTTTTGTAGTTTTTATGCATTGTTTTGTAAGCAGTTGCTGCAACATCTGCTGAGTAGATGTAGCCAGCGTGAGGAACAATTAAGGCTCTTACATCCTCATCTTTAAAACTTTTTGCCTCACTTAGTACTCTTTTTACTTGAGATGATAGCTCACTTTTATTTGCACTGTAAAATGAGCCTGAAACAACGCTAGGTCTTGTAGCATAGAGAGTTTGAACCATTAATATAACTCCTAAAGCTATTTTACACTTTTTACACATCTTACATGTCGGTCATAATTTTCAGAGATTGTGTTGCTCTCTCCACTTTTAAAACTAATTGCCCAAAACTCACTCTTATCGCCAGCATATGGCGTTGAACTCCAGTAGTACTCTGTATCTACATATTTAAATCCATTAATAATTGCTGGTTTATACTTTTTCAAATCAATTATACTTTGTAACTCTTCAACAGTAGGAAGACGAAATGAGCTGTAATCATCAACTACTAGTTTTGAGCAGTACTGTGAAGCTTCGTTGTGAGTGATTGCCAAATCTACATTATCGAAAGAGTCTTGCCATAGAAGTGATGTTGTTTTGTCATAAGCTAAATCTTTAGCATTTATTGATGCAACTAAGAGCAGAGGAAGTGTTAAAAATAGTTTTTTCATAATCATGACCTTTTTTAAAAATTATATCAGATATTGATATAAAAAAACTTTTAAAAATAAGAAATTCTTATTTTTACTTGTTTGCTGTGCAACTTTAACACATTTTAAGCCTTTAATAACAGCTACTTAAATATAATAGCGCAAAAGGATTATTATGAAAAAGTTTCTGATTTCACTCTTGTTAACTGTTGTCGTGGTAGTAGTTGTGGTTGTTGGTGGTGTTTACACTATGCTCTTTACACCTTATGGTAATGAAAAAGTAGCACCTATGATTAAAGAAGCGTTAGATGATGAACTACATGTAGATTCAACTATTGATAAATTTTTACTCAATACAGATGAATTTGAGATTATTTTACACCTAAGTAGTGACAATATGTTAAGTGCAAAAGGAACATACTCTATAAGTGAGCAATCAGTTAACGCTACTTACAAAGTAATGTTTGAAAAGTTGGCTGACTTGAAAGTAGTTACTAAAACTGACTTGATTGGTGCATTACATGTAGAGGGTATTGCTGTTGGAAATCAAGAGGAGTTAATTGTTAGTGGCTCTAGTGACATTGCATCTAGTAAAACTACGTATAAGGCAGTTTTAAATAATTTCAATCCATCACGTATTCAAGCAACAATTAAAGATGCTTCGTTGTCTCAACTTTTAAGTCTTGTAAAACAGCCTCACTACAGCGATGGTTTATTGAGCGTGAATGCAGATATTACAGATGTAAACATAGGCACACTTGCAGGAACAGTTGTTACAAAAATTTCAAAAGGGAAGTTAAACGCTAAGTTAATGCAAAAAGATTTTGGTTTGAAAAATATGCCAGCAACTTCATACACACTACATGTAAATAGTAATTTAAATGGAAATGACGTAGTTTCTGCAGTTGATTTTAATTCAAATTTAGCCTCTTTAAATGTTAAAAAAGCGGTGTTTGATGTAAGCAATAGCTATATTAAAAGTGACTATAAGTTAAATATTGCATCATTAAATAACCTATATTTTATCACTGAGAGAGATTTAGACGGTGGTATTGTAATTACAGGAGATTTAAGTAAAGATAAAGATTTACGTTTTAGTGCTAACAGTAACACACTAGGTGGAAACATAAAAGCTAATTTAGTAAACGATGATTTTAAAGCGAAACTAAACTCATTAAACACACTCTCAATGTTAAAAATGCTTAAATATCCACAAATGTTTAATTCAACTCTTAATGGTGATTTAAAATACAATTTAAAATCTCAAAAAGGTGATTTAGATGCAAAACTTCTTAATGGACAATTTGTTAAAAACCAGATGTTTGATGCTATTAAGAATCTAGCTTCAACAGATCTTTATAAGTACAAGTATGAGTCAACTCTTAAAACAGATATTAATAAAGAGAATTTAACTACTGATTTAGTTATGAAGTCAAATAATGTTTTAATTGAGTCAAAGAAGATGAAACTTAATACTAAAACAAATATTATTGATGCAAGTTTTGATATTAATGCAAACAAAAATGAGATAGGTGTTAGCTTAACTGGAGATGTAAACAGCCCTAAAGTAGATATTGATGCTACAAAACTTATTAAAAAAGAGGGTGGAAAACTTCTTCAAAAAGAGTTAAATAAACATATGGATAAAGATACAGCCAATAAAATTGGAAATCTTTTAAATGGTCTTTTTTAAGTTTTAATTAAAGACTTAATGAAATTTTTAGGTGTGTAAATATTTCTGAAACAGAATTATGAACACTCCTTATTTTGTTGAGCTGTAAACATTCAGCACCCCTACAAAAACCATCAAAATCACTAGTGATTTGAGCTTCTCGCTGAGAGAAACCTAGTGTTAACGTAGTAAAATGGGCTCTGCTCATTTTACGTACTGAATGGTTAAGTTGAGCTTATCTTGATTTTATTCATATATGAGTTTTTCATCATCTCTTCCATTTGGTTATTACTTTTGTACTCATACCCAAATACATCAAGCCACAAGCTCTCATCTTCCATGCACATGTAAAAAAAGACTTCATTATGCCACTCTTTTAAATTATCATAGGCGTGTTTAAACATCTCTTTTTTAATACCCAACGGGTAAGATAGTTTTCCATTGGCATTTACAAAAGGCATTTGAAGAATTTTAGATTTAAAGTTTCTCTCTCTTAATTTTTTAATTACTGGTTTGATAAATGTGAGTGTCCCTAGTGAAACTAAAACAACTTCACTAGCCCTAAACATAGAAGTAAGCTTTTTATAGACATCAGCATACTCACTCAAATAGCCACTATATTTTACAATAGGATGGAAATGAAACCCTACTAAAACTCCTTTGTTGGCTAATGCTCTTGCACTTTTTAATCTATCATCTAGTGATGCACTTAAATGCTCCTCGTTTTTAATGATTGTTGGAGTGTTGAGCGACCATGTACATAGTATGTTTTTAGGTACATCATTTTCTAAAAAATAGCTAATATTAGAAGATTTTGTTTTAAACTCTAAGATTACATTTGGATACTCTCTAGCAAAATCGAAAAGTGCATCTAAAATTCCATCTTTGTTACCCCACATAAGTGAATCAGAAGATTGCCCTGTTCCTATGTGGTAAAAAATATCTCTGCTTAGTTTTAACTCTTTTAGTTTTTTTGCTAAATTGACATCTATTCCAATTCTATTTTCATTGTAAAAAGATTGAATAGAGCAGTAACTACAATCAAACCCACAACTCTCAACAACATCTAAAGTGAGTAGATTGCAGCATCTTGTATTAGGTGATGCAACAGGACAAGTGCCTAAAGATATACTCTTCTTTTCATTTGCAATAAAGGTAAATTTTCTGTCACTACTGTAGCTATTACTCTCAAAATTACCATAAGATGGATTAGACTTTAGGTTTTCATGAATGCTTCTTATGTGTCTTAAAACATCTTTCTTGTTTTGAAAATTTTTCCAAATTTGATTAATATCTACCTCATTCCACATATTAAAATCACAACTCATCTCAATAATTTGTTTAAACTCCTGATGGCTAAAAGCGTACTTCATAAACATCTCTTTTAAAAATATTTGTTGCTCTACATGTAGTTTAGAATATGGAGTTTCACTTATAATCTTTTCAAATTTTACTTTTAATTCTTGCAATACTTTTCACTTAGTTGAATTTATGCTATTATACAAAAAATTATTCACTAAAGGGAAAATATTAATGAAAATAGCAATTATGGGCGCAATGCAAGAAGAGATAAAGCCAATTTTAGAGATGATTGGAGATTATAAAACAACGGCTTATGCAGGTAATACTTACTATGAAGCATCATATAAAAATTTAGAGTTAGTTGTTGCTTACTCTAAAATAGGTAAAGTTTTTTCAACTTTAACAGCTACAACTATGATTGAGCATTTTGGTGCAGAGAAATTACTATTTAGTGGAGTTGCTGGTGCGGTTAATCCAGAGCTAAAAGTTGGAGATTTAATTGTTGCAACTGAACTTGTTCAACACGATGTAGATATTGTTGCATTTGGACACCCTTATGGTTTTATTCCAGAGGGAAAACTTTCATCGCTGCTGGTACCACAGCCACCACAGGCACCACCCTGGGGGATACCGGAACTGACCAAGAAACCAAAACCGTTGAAGTCAATC
>JAYEGD010000288.1:0-7974 GCA_034658915.1 Campylobacterota bacterium
GATAGAGAAATAGTTGCTAAGTTATTGGAAAAATAGTGATTATATTAGATAGTTTTTTTGACTACTTAATTCTATCTGTTTTAATCATAATGGTATCAACTGTTGTATATATTTCAATATATATCAGAGATATTCCATACGCAATTGCAAGCAAATCTTCTCACCCACATAGTGATATGATATATGTATTGGGATGGCTAAGTATGTTGAGCTTTCATATTTTATGGCCATTTTTGTTTGCTTACTCTTACGCTTATAGTAAAAAAGGTGAGTTTAAAATAAAAGAGGCTATTGACGAAGAGAGCAATAGCAGCTTTATGATACAAAAGAGTCTGAATCAGATAAAAGCTCGTTTAAGTGCTTTAGAGCAAGATGAATCATGAATACAGTACTATTTGGAATTTTTACAGCGCTACTATTTTGGCTATATAGAATTTTGAAATTTGATGTTAAGAGACTAAACATTTTACTATTTAGTGCCTTGAGCATTTTTATCTTTTTAGTACTTTTTATGAATAATAGCTACCCATACTCTTCAAAGTCATATATTCTTTTAAATGAACACTATATTACATCTAAAGTTAGTGGTAAAATTGTTAAAGTAAATGTAAAAAAAAGAGATGAAGTAAAAGCTGGAGAGCTACTGTTTCAGCTTGATACTCTACCATTTTTGGATATTGTAAACACTCTGGAGAGAGACAAAAATGGATTAGGCGAAGATGTAATAGATGCAAATATTGAAAAAGCTCAAATAGATGTAGAAAATTGCTCTATTCGTGCAGATGTTTCAGGGTATGTTAGAGAGATAAACTCAAATATTTTAGATGAAGTAGATAGCAGTAGCAAAATGCTACTTTTAATTGATGAACAAAAGAGTGAAGTAGTTGCACTTTTCAAAAAAGATAAATTTTCTAAAATATCATTAAATAGTAGCGCGAAAGTCTCTTTTAACTCATTTGTTGGACATATTTTTGATGCAACTGTTGTTGATATTGTAGAAAATATTGATGATTTAATATATGATGATTTAATAGATGATAGTGAGAGCTTAACTCAGTTTATATTAGTGAAAATTAAATTAAATGAGAGAATAGATTTAAGAAAAGTAGCAAACAGAGATAAAGCTGAAGTTGTTGTTTATGAAGATGGATATAATCCAACTTTAATGTTAAGAAAAGTACTATTCGCATTATTAAATTGGAAAAATATTATTAATTAGATATAATTCCAAAAATTTTTTAAGTAATGAAGGAAATCAAATGGGTTTACCACAACCAGCTTTTTATATATTCAAGTGTGAGCAATCTTCACCTCCAGGAATGCCAAAACCATCTTGCGTTAATCCTCAGACACAAGATATTTTTCAACATCTAGCAACAGCAATTATGCAACGTGGAATTATGGGTACAGTTCAGCCAATTAGAACATCTTGTATGAATAGATGTAATGTTGGTCCAATCATGTTAGTAGAACCAGGTCACGTAATGTACTCAGGTCTTACAAAAGAGAAGATAGATAGAATTATTGATGAACACATTATCGGTGGAAATGTTATTGAAGAGTATGTAATTGATGATGAGCTTTGGGATGAAGCAATAACACCTACAGAGATGCAAAAGCAGATGGGCAGATAAAAATGCTTTTAGAGATGCTTTATTCAAAAATACATCGCGCAACAGTAACTGACGCCAATTTAAATTATGTCGGCTCAATTACTATTGATGAAGACCTTTTGGATGCATCATGCATGCGTGTTGGTCAAAAAGTGGAGATATTAAATATCAATAATGGTGAACGTTTCTCTACTTATGTCATTTTAGGCGAACGCGGTAAAAAAGATATGTGCTTAAATGGTGCAGCAGCTAGAAAAGTACAAAAAGGCGATAAAATCATAGTTGTTGCATACGCAACATATAGTAATGAAGAGCTAAAAAACTACAAGCCAAAAGTTGTCTTAGTTGATGATGAGAATACTATTACGGAAGTTTTAGATAAGATTTAATGAATAAAAGGTAGCGATGTGTTTGAAAATATGGATATGAGTAATATGAGTAAAATGCTTGAGGGTATTCAGCAAAATGCAAAAAAGATGGATGAAGAGTTAGCATCTAAGTCATACACTGCAAAAAGTGGTGCTGGAATGGTAAGTGTTAGCATTAGTGGAAAAGGTGAAGTTATTGACATAGATATTGATGATTCACTACTAGAAGATAAAGACTCTTTACAACTACTGTTAATGGCATCATTCAATGACGCATTAAAGATGGTTGAAGATGCTAAAAAAGCTTCAGCTATGGGGATGCTAGGTGGAATGAGTCCATTTAAATAGTATGCGCTATACTCTTTTGCTTTTTATCTTTAGCACACTGCTTTTAGCGTGTGGTGGAGATTGTAAAGCAAAACTTGCAGATAGTAAAACGTTTAAAAACTCCTCTTTTAATATCCCTGTCTCAACTACAACTAGATTAATTCACACAACAACAAAACCAGAGAAAAACCTACTAATATATGACCCATTTTTAGCATTAGCTATTATTAAAAAAGGTGACTATTTTAAACATCCATTTAGGATGAATTACAAAAAAACAGATACAAAATACATTTACACTAAAAAAAGTGTTGAAGTTTACAAAAAGAGTCCACAAACTATTGGTCTTAATCTACCAAAGACAAAGCATAGTGACGCAGTAGTTTTAAGTGCATGTTGCTTTTTGGAGTCTCTTATTGTATCAAATAGAGTAATAGATAAAGAGTTTTTAAAAAGATTTGTAGTATATAAAAAAAATAGTTACAGCGATATCGGAATTAGATTAGGGGTCAAAAAATCTATTGTTAAATATAGAGACCCTTTTTTTGAGAATAATCCATTTGAAGTTGGCGATGAGATCATATCTGTTGATAATAAAAAAAATATAAATAATTCTCAATTAATGAGAGAAATTCTATTTTATCCTGTAAACAAATTTTTACATGTAAAGATTAAAAGAGATAACAGGGTAATGAAATTTAGTGTTATGACAAATAAGCGAGAGGGTGGTGGTTTTCTAAGTGACACATTTTTAGAGAAGTTTGGAATATTTCTTAATAAAGATATGAGTATTGAAAAAAGTGATGGAACTTTTGGAGTTAATGCAAATGATAAACTACTAAAAATTAATCAAACTGTTGTAAAATCGTATGAAGATATTAAAAATGCTTTTTCAAAACAGAGAGATAACTACTCTTTGTTGCTAGATAGAGATGGCTTTCAGTTTTTTATAGATTTAAAATAGTAAAATTGCACTTATGATTTTAAACGATTTTGAACAATTTTTATTAGACAACTTACCATTAGCTCCTAGTTTCCATCCACACTATGAAAACTCTCTACATGTAATGCTAGAAGCAGGTGGAAAAAGGTTCAGACCAGCACTACTTTTAAGTGTTGTAAAAGCGTACAATCCACTGCTTTTAAGAAATGCAATGCACGCAGCTTATGCAGTTGAGTTGCTTCATACTTACTCACTAATTCATGATGATTTACCATCTATGGATGATTCACCACTTCGTAGAGGTAACCCAACACTACATGTAATATATGATGAAGTGAGTGCAATCTTAGCAGGAGATGCACTAAACACTTACGCTTTTGAACTGCTAAGCAACTCTCCTTTTAGTGACTCAACAAGAGTGAAACTCATTCGTGAGTTAGCTACTAGTGGTGGTGCAAGTGGTATGGTTTTAGGACAAGCTATTGATTGTCATTTTGAAAATACTCCACTAGATTTGAAGAGATTAAAAACACTACATGTAAACAAAACTGGAAAATTAATTGCCGCTTCATTGAAAATGGGCGCAATTATTATAGATAACAGTAAGTTAGCAAAAGAGTTGTATGAGTTTGGAATTGAGTTAGGATTACTATTTCAAATTCAAGATGATATTTTAGATGTAACTCAAACAAGTGAGGAAGCAGGTAAGACTACATGTAATGATGAAAACAAAAATAGTTTTGTAACAATTTTAGGTTTTGAAGAGGCTTTAAAAGAGGCAAACTCATTAGCAAAAGAGTTATTAATAAAGATAGAGAGTTTTGATGAAACTCTAAAAGTAGAGTTAAATCCTCTTCTAATAAAGTATATAAACAGACATAAGGATAGTAAATGAGTAACACAATGCGTCAAAAAATGGCAGACACAATAAGATTTTTAGCAACAGATATGATTCAACAAGCAAACTCTGGTCACCCAGGTGCGCCTATGGGAATGGCAGATATTGCTGTGGTTTTAAGTGAACATATGAATCATAACCCAAAAGACCCAACTTGGTTCAATAGAGATAGATTAGTTTTTAGTGGTGGACATGCAACAGGACTTATCTACTCACTGAACCATCTATGGGGATATGGCTTAGAGATAGAAGATTTAAAGAAGTTTCGCCAACTTGACTCATTAACACCAGGTCATCCTGAGTATAAGCATACTAAGGGTATTGAGATAACAACAGGACCTCTTGGTCAAGGTGTTGCTAATGCAGTTGGTTTTTCTATGGCATCTGCATATTGTGCAAATAAACTGAACAGTGAAAATGCAGCATTAGTGGATCACTATGTATATTGTTTATGTGGAGATGGAGATTTAGAAGAGGGTATTAGTTATGAAGCATGCTCAATTGCAGGGCATAATGCACTAGATAATCTTATTTTAATTTATGACTCAAATAAAATTACAATTGAGGGTTCAACAGACATTAGTATTAGTGAAGATATTAGAGGTCGTTTTGAGTCTCAAAAATGGAAAGTTTTAGAGATAGATGGACACAATTTTGATGAGATAGACGCAGCAATAACTGAAGCAAAAACATACTCTCAACCAGTCTTAATCATTGCAAACACAACAATTGCAAAAGGTGCTTGCGAACTAGAGGGGACTCACCACTCTCATGGTGCACCACTAGGTGATGAAGAGATTAAAAACTCAAAAATTAAAGCTGGATTTGATGGAGAGAAAAAATTTCAAGTAGATGAAGATGTGCTTTTACGTTTTCGCTCATGTTTAGAAGAGGGTGACTTGAGTCAAAGAGAGTGGAATCATAGACTAAAAGATATGCCTTTAGTTGAGCAAAATGAGACTTATGAAGCTCTGATTAATCCAGATTTTTCTCGTGTAGATTACCCAACTTTCGAAAAAGCTGATGCAACTAGAAATACAAATGGAAAAATTTTAAATTCATTAGCTCGTGCATTACCTGGATTTATAGGTGGAAGTGCAGACTTAGGACCATCAAATAAAACAGAACTTAAAGATATGGGTAGCTTTCCAAGTGGTAAAAATATCCACTTTGGAATTCGTGAACACGCTATGGCATCAATTTCAAATGCAATAGCTCTTTATGGTCCACTAATGCCATTTAGCGCAACATTTTTTGTCTTTTCAGACTACTTAAAACCAGCGGCAAGAATTGCAGCTTTAAGTGGAATTCAACAATTTTTTGTATGGACACATGATAGTATTGGAGTAGGTGAAGATGGACCAACACACCAACCAATTGAACATTTAAGTCAATTTAGAGCGTTGCCAAACTTTTATGTATGGCGTCCAGCAGATGGAGCTGAGAATGTTGAAGCTTGGAAAAAAGCACTACAGATGAAAAGCTCTCCATCTGCATTTGTCTGTTCACGTCAAAGCTTAGCACTTTTAGAAGCTCCTGTAAAAGGTGAAATAGCAAAGGGCGGTTACTTGTTAAGCGAAGATAGTGGCGCGACAGTTACAATTATGGCTAGTGGTAGTGAAGTGGAGTTAGCACTAAATGTTAAACGTGTTTTAAACGATAGAAAAGTGAAAGTTAATGTTGTTAGTGTCCCATGCTATGATCTATTTATTGAGCAAGAAAAATCATATATTGAAGAGATAATTTTACCATCAACATCAAAAATTGCAATAGAAGCTGCTCGTGGGTTAGAGTGGTATAAACTAGCAGATGAGGTAGTCGCTATGGATGGTTTTGGAGCTTCAGCACCTGCGTCTCAACTTTTTGAGAAGTTTGGTTTTAATGCAAATAAAATTGCAGCGCAAATAGCATAATAGTCTAAGATGTTGCAAAAATCACTTTTAAAGTTTTACAAGCTAGAATCAGCTGTAGGAATTTCACTGATTATTGCAACTGTACTTGCTATGATTCTTGCAAATAGTACTTTTTTTTCTTACTATAGTACATTTATAGATACTCCCGTTGTAGTTAGTATTGGAAAGTTTGAGATAGCTAAACCACTGCTACTATGGATTAATGATGGCTTAATGGCTGTTTTTTTCTTTATGATAGGACTTGAAGTAAAACGTGAAGTGCTAGAGGGAAATTTAAATAAAATTGACAAAATTTCACTTCCTCTATTTGCTGCAATTGGAGGAATGGTAGTACCAGCTTTAATATATACATTTTTTAACTATGGTGATGAAAATGCAATGAAAGGTTGGGCAATTCCAGCTGCAACAGATATCGCATTTGCACTAGGAATATTGTCCCTTCTAGGCAATCGAGTTCCAGCTTCACTAAAAGTGTTTTTACTAGCACTTGCAATAATTGATGACTTGGGCGCTATTATTATTATTGCACTTTTTTACACTTCTGAAATTTCTACTGTCTCACTTTACATCTCAGCTATAGCCATTACTGCAATGTTTATTATGAATAAAAAAGGTGTAGTAAATCATACTCTTTACATTTTAATTGGTATTGTTTTGTGGACTGCTGTGTTAAAGTCAGGTGTTCATGCAACACTTGCAGGTGTAGCTGTTGGTTTGTTGATACCACTAAAAAATAATAGAACTGCATTTTATAACTTAGAACACTCACTGCACGCACCTGTGAATTTTGTTATTTTACCAATTTTTGCATTTGCTAATGCAGGTGTAACTTTTAGTGGAGTAAGTGCAAAAGATTTCACAGACAATGTTACTTTGGGTATTACTTTTGGACTACTATTAGGAAAACAGATGGGTGTCTTTTTATTTAGTGCATTAGCAATATTTTTAAAACTCGGAAAATTACCTAATGGAGTTACATGGGGACACCTTTATGGTGTTAGTATTTTAAGTGGAATAGGTTTTACTATGAGTCTTTTCATTGGTTCACTAGCATTTGAGTGTAGTAATGGTGTCTGCTTTGATATGGTAGATGAGAGAATGGGAATTATTATAGGATCATTACTTTCAGGTATAGCAGGGTATTTAGTGCTAAAATCACAACAAAAACAAAGCAAAGCTTAGATAGTATTTATGTAAAATTTTTTCAAGGATAAGAGATGCCACTATTAGACAGTTTTAAAGTAGATCATACAAAAATGAACGCTCCAGCAGTACGTAAAGCGAAAACTATGGAGACAAAAAAAGCGGACAAAATCACAATATATGATTTACGTTTTTACCAACCAAATGTAGCAAAAATGAGTGGTCGTGGTATTCACACGTTGGAGCACCTTTTTGCAGGATTTATCCGTGATCACTTAAACTCAAAGGATGTTGAGATTATTGATGTATCTCCAATGGGTTGCAGAACTGGTTTTTACATGAGTGTAATTGGAACGCCAGATGAGAAACGTATTGCAAAAGCATGGAAAAAATCTATGCAAGATGTTTTAAAAGTGAAGAGTAAAAAAGATATTCCAGAGCTTAATATTTACCAATGTGGCACATACAAAATGCACTCACTAAAAGATGCTAAAGCTATTGCAAACGATATGCTAAAAACAGATATTGGTGTGATGGACAATAAGAAATTAAAACTCAATGAAAAGTTGTTAAAAGATTAATGTTAATACTTCTTCCAATTGATAAAAGTGAACTTGATGGTGCTTCTTTAGCGCCATTAAATGATGTAAAAAAATTTGCACTTCTAGATTATGAAGAGGCACAAATTAAAGAGCTTGAATATTTCGACACCCATGAAGAGATAGAAAAGTGGGTAGATATAGTAGTTGTGTCAAGTAACACGGAGTAT
>JAYEGD010000289.1:0-7949 GCA_034658915.1 Campylobacterota bacterium
AACCGATATATTTAACTACTACTTCATTGCAAAACCCTCAAAACAGACAAAATCACAACGCACAAAGAGCAGATCAATTCATAATGGAAGAGGAGCCTCTATTTGTTAGTCAATACATCTCTAATGCATCAAGACCTGTTCTTGTTGAATGTATTACTATGTGGATTAGTAATATGATTTATCACTCATATGATGAAGCTACAATTTTAGAAGAGGTAGATAAAATTTTAGCTCTCGATAAAGATATAGTTTTTGTCCAAAATGATATAGGAAGTTCACCACTATCAGACAATGAACTTCTGAGAAATCTAGTAGATATTAATGGTGAAGTTTCGATGAAACTAGGTGCATCTTGCGATGAAGTGTATCACTGCATTGCAGGAATTTCAAACAAAATAAAAGGGTAAGTGCCTTTTTGATATAATCACAATAAACAAAAGAATAGGTAAAATAATGAGTCAAACAATAACAGAAAAAATTTTTTCACAACATATTGGTAGAGAGGTATATGCTGGTGAAATAGTTCAAAGTCCAATAGATATGGTAATTGGAAATGATATTACAACTCCAATTTCTATTAAAGCGTTTGAAGAGAGTGGCATAGAGAACTTGGCAAATCCAGATGGTTTTTCAATAGTTTTAGACCACTTCATTCCTGCAAAAGATATTGCATCTGCAAATCAAGCAAGGGTTAGTCGTGATTTTGCGAAAAAACACAACCTGAAAAACTTCTTTGATGAGAAAGATATGGGAATTGAACACGCACTTTTACCTGAAAAAGGTCTAGTGGTTCCAGGCGACGTAATTATTGGTGCAGATAGCCATACATGTACACATGGTGCATTAGGAGCATTTTCAACAGGAATGGGTTCAACTGATTTATCTTTTGCTATGATGACTGGTGGAAATTGGTTTAAAGTTCCTGAATCAATTAAAGTAGTATTTAGTGGAAAACCATCTAAATTTGTAACTGGAAAAGATTTAATTCTTGAAGTAATTAGATTAATTGGTGTAGATGGTGCGCTTTACAAAACGTTAGAGTTTGTTGGAAGCACAATTGAGCATTTGAGCATGGATGATAGATTTAGTCTGTGCAATATGGCAATTGAAGCTGGTGCAAAAAGTGGTATTGTTGCTTATGATGATATTGCAAAAGAGTTTTTGGACGCTCGCACACTAGCTAGAGAACCACGCATTCACTACTCCGATGAAGATGCATCGTATTGTCAAATTTTAGAGATTGATGTTGCATCACTTGAGCCTGTGATTGCTTATCCATTTTTACCATCTAATGGTCACTCTATTTCAAAAGCTGTTGAAGATGACATTAAAATAGATCAAGCATTTATTGGAAGTTGTACAAATGGAAGATTAAGTGACTTACGTATAGCAGCAGAAATACTTGATGGTAAAAAAGTTCATCAAGATGTACGTTTAATTGTAACACCTGGAACGCAAATGATTTTACGTGAGGCTAATAAACTAGGCTATATTGACAAAATTGTTGATGCTGGTGGAGTTGTTAGTAATCCTACATGTGGAGCTTGTTTAGGTGGATATATGGGGATTTTAGGAGATGATGAAGTAGCTATCTCTACAACAAATAGAAACTTTGTTGGGCGTATGGGAAGTAGAAGTTCTAAAGTCTATCTTTCAAATACGGCAGTAGCTGCAACTTCGGCTATTACTGGTAAAATTAGCGCACCAAAGTAGTATAGCACAATGAGTCAATCAGTTCTTTTAAACATTGCAAGAAAATCAATTGAAGAGGTTTTAAGAGCTGAGCGTCTTATTGATGTTCCAAAATATATAGAAGAGAATCATGTACTATCTCAACACATTGCAAGTTTTGTAAATATCTATTTAGATGATGAACTTCGTGGTAGCAGTGGCACCATAAGAGCAAAAAAAACTCTTATTGATGACATAATTTACAATGCTAAAATTGCAGCATTCGAGACATCAAATGTAGAGCCACTTAAATCTAGTGAGTATCTATCTTGTGTAATAGAGGTTACACTTCTATCTCCTCTTCAAAAAATAGATTTCAGTAACTACAGTGAATTAAAAAAATTAATTACTCAAAATAGAGATGGAATTTTTTTAACACACAACAATAAAAACTACTTTTACTTACCAAATAGTTGGGGATTGTTTAAGAGTAAAGATGAGTTTTTAACCGCACTTGTTGGTGGAGATTTATCTATTTTTGATAAAGAGTGTGAAGCATATATTTTTGAAGCACAATCGGCTCACGATGAGCCAATTATCAACGACGATTTTGAAGCAATAGTCGCTAGTTGATTTTAGTCAATATAGCTACAACAGTAATCTGCAATGCTTTTTACATCTACTTGAAATTTTGAAGATGCAGGAACGTTAAAGCTCTGTGGACCTTTTACTGTAATTGAGCTTGTTGCATCTGGCAGTGTCACTTCCATTTCACCACTCAATATCTCCATAATTTCAGCTTTATCAGTACCAAACTCATACTTACCAATTTGCATTACTCCTAATGTTTTCACACTACCATCTTCAAAAGCTACACTGTAACTTACAACTTTACCATCAAAATATACATTTGCCGATTTTTTAACTTCTACATTTTTAAATTCATTCATCTCATTCTCCTTAAAATATTTCAACTACCAATTTTGTAATAACAAAACCACCAACAACTAACCAAACAAACATTGCGCCACCAGTGTAAAGTGGTGCTAATCCTAACCCTTTAAACTTTGCAAAACGTGTTCCCATTCCAAGAGCAGTCATGGCCATTGTCAATAAAAATGTATCTATCTCATTTATAATATCTACAATATTTACAGGAACTAATTGTAGCGAATTAAACCCTGCCATACCAATAAAATAGACTGCAAACCATGGAATTACAAGTTGTAGCTTTCCTCCTGATGTTCCACTTTTTTTAGCCTGATATGAGAGATAAATTCCCAACACTATAAGCATAGGGGCAATCATAATAACTCTTGTCATTTTTACAATTACTGCCGAATTTGCCATAGCTTCTGGCGCATTTGGAACTGAGGCAGGAACTGCTATAACTTGTGCAACTTCATGAATTGTTCCACCTACATAAATACCAAACTCTTGTGGTGTCATATGAAAAAATCCACTAGCATTTTGAATCAACCCTGTATATAAAACTGGATACAAAAACATAGCAATAGTCCCAAAAAGCACTACCATTGAGACTGCGACAGCTGTTTTATGCTCTTCAGCTTTTAAAACAGGTTCAGTTGCCAAAACAGCAGCTGCGCCACAAACAGAAGCACCAGAAGCAGTTAGCATAGAGGTGTCTATATCCATTTTAAATATTTTATGACCTAGCCAAGTTCCTAAAAGAAATGTAGAAGCGAGCATTAATAAAGAGACCATAAAGCCCTCAATTCCAACTTCTGCAATCTGCTGAAACGTTATTCTAAAACCATAAAATACAATAGCAAAACGTAAAATTTTCTTTCCAGAAAAAGTAATTCCACCATCCCACTCTCTTGGAATTTTATTGTGTAGAGTATTTGCGTAAAAAATACCCAACACAATACCAACAACAAGCGGTGAAATTCCTAATGCTGAGACCATATCAATGTCTGCAATTGCAGTAGCAGCTGCTGCAAATATTGCTACAAAAAATATTCCGCTAAAAGTACCTTTTCTCTTCTCTTTTGAAAAAGACATATTCTATCCTTATATATAAGCAAATGGAATTTTACTCAAAAAAGCTTTAATAATTAGATATAATTCTTAAAAAATCGTGAGGTTGATTAGTGAATTTCTTATACAAGAGTGAAAATCATTTTAATTTAGCAAATCTATTTACAATGGTAAACATTAGTGCAGGTCTAATTGCTGTCTATTTTATTACACACAATAACTTTTTTATTGCAATAATTTTGGCATGGATTGGTGGTGCATTTGATATTTTTGATGGAAAAATTGCAAGAAAATACAGTCTTTCAAATGAGTTTGGTGTTCAGCTAGATAGTTTTGCGGACTTTTTATCTTTCGTTTTAGTTCCTGTATTTCTTATTTTTCAATCAACTTATTCACAATTGAGTGGTGTTTGGCTTATTGTTGCTGCAGTTGTAAGCATCTACTACGTCATATCTGGATTAAGAAGACTTATTCATTTCAACATCCATACTGAAGCTGGTGGAGTAGATAAATACTTTGTTGGCGTACCAACTCCTCTTGGTGCCATCTTACTTTGGGTTACATATTTGCTATCTACTTATGAGCTTATTGGAGCTAGTGTTGTTATTGCATTAATGGCAATTATTGGTTGGCTTTTAAACTCTAATGTAAAAGTGAGACACCCATAATGAGAGCTATACTTCTACTTTTAACACTTTTTGTTTTTACGTTTGCTAAGGAAAATTTTAGTGAAATGAGCACACAAGAACTCATAGCAATTATGGGGTTTGTAGATAAAAAAGATGAGAATAGATTTAACAAAGAGCTAGAAAAACGTATAAGCTCAATGAGTGAAAAACAAAAAGCTCAATACGAGAGCAAAAAAAAGTAAAAATATGAGAGCAAAGCTACTGCTTCTTGAAGATGACATAACTTTTAATGAGACAATATGTGACTATTTAAGTGATGAAGATTTTGAAGTAACTCCTGCTTTTAGTGGTTATGAAGCTCAAGATATTTTGTATGAAAATAGTTTCGATCTGCTTCTTTTAGACGTAAATGTTCCTCAACTAAATGGCTTTGAACTTTTAAAGTTAATTAGAGCTAATGGGGTTAATACACCTGCAATTTACATTACATCTCTAAACTCAATAGACTCACTTGAAGAGGGTTTTGAGAGTGGTTGCGATGACTACATAAGAAAACCTTTTGAGCTAAAAGAGCTTCTTTTTAGAGTAGAGTCTATTTTAAAACGAGAGTTTTTTCACTCTAACAACTCACTGATTGAACTCTCCTCAAACACTTCATACGACACCAAAACAAATATGTTAATAGTAGATGGCATACAAAATAGACTTAACAATAAAGATGGAAAACTTTTAAAACTCTTTATGCAACACAAAAATGAGATAATTTCACATGAAGTAATTCAAGAACACCTTTGGGACTTTGATGAGACACCTAGTGACAATGCTCTAAGAACATACATTAAAAATCTACGAAAATTGATAGGAAAAGAGAAAATTGTTAGCATCAAAAAACTCGGATATAAATTTAATAGTTAGTGAAAAGAGAACATTAATTAATTTTCTCTCACTCTACACAATTTTTTCCATCATAATTCTTTTTTTCGTCTCTTACATGTACTACGATTTTGAGAAGAGCATAATGCTTCAACAAGAGCGTTTCAAACTTCAAAAACAGTCTAACGAGTTAATTTCAAGCTTGAAAAGACTACATGTAAACTTTGAAGATTCAGATAAATTCTACCCTCGTTTTAGACTCTTTAACTCTGCCATTTATGACTCAAATAAAGAGCTAATTTTCTCAACACTAAAAAATCCAAAAGTAAACCTTGATGATGTAATATACACAAACCATAAATTTATACACTTCATAAAAGAGCCAGAGTCATACTATTTGGGCGCAAGGTATGTTTTAGTAGAGAGCAAAGATAGTGATGAATGGCTTCTACATGTAAGAGATAATCTCATCATTTTTATTTTAGTTGCTCTAAATGTTATGGTATTTGGCGGTTACTTCTTGTCTAAACTATTTTTAAAACCTATGAGAAACGCCCTTCATCTTTTAGATAACTTCATAAAAGATACAACTCATGAACTTAACACTCCTGTAAGCTCAATCATAGCAAATATCTCAATGATAGATGCAGCCTCTCTTGAAGATGAAAAACTAAAAAGAAAAATCAACCGCATTGATATTGGAGCAAAAACCATCTCAAATATTTATGAGGATTTGACCTTTACCGTTTTAAATCATCAAATTATGTCACAAAATGAGTCATTAAGCATAAAAGATATTTCAACTCAAAGAGTAGAGTATTTCAAAATTTTAGCTGATGCAAAAAATATAAGAGTTACTCTACATGTAGAAGATGATTTTAGTGTAGTAATGGACAAAAAGAAGCTCTCAAAACTTTTAGATAATCTACTATCAAATGCAATAAAATATAATAAGCACTCTGGACACATAGATGTTACTATAAGAGATAGGGCTATACATGTAGAAGATAGTGGTATTGGCATTGAGAGCGAAAAATTAAGTTACCTTTTTCAAAGATATAGTAGATTTGAAAAGAGTGTAGGAGGATTTGGTTTGGGTATGAATATTGTAAAAATGATATGTGATGAGTACAAAATTGAAATTAGCGTCAAATCGACACTACATGTAGGAACTAAAGTGAGTCTAATGTGGTAAAAATAGTTCTAATATCTCTATTCACTCTCACATTTGCATCTAGCTATGAGAATAACTGCGTAAGCTGTCATAAACAACTCCCCGTAAGTATTGACAAATATTTCTACAAGTACCTTCTAAAATATAGCTCAAAAGATGATGTTTTAAGTGCCATGAAACTATATTTAAAAAATCCATCAAAAGAGACTACTATTATGAGCGGTGCATTCATTAGGCGTTTTGGTGTCAAAAAACCAACTACACTAAATAGCCATGAACTATCAAAGGCTCTTAATATATATTGGAAAAAATATGAGATTAAAAATAGACTGAAATAACTTCACAATCATCACACAATTATTATATATACTTCCTCTATAACAAGGAGAAAAGATGAAAAATATAAAATCAATTTTAACTGTTTTAGCAGTTTTGGGAATTACCTCTTTAAGCGCATCTGATGGTGCTAAAACTTATGCAAAGTGTGCATCTTGTCATGGACAACAAGGTGAGTTAAAAGCTATGAATGTTAGTAAGAAGCTAAATACACTAAGTAAAAGTGAAATTGTTACAGCATTAAAAGGGTATAAAGATGGAACATATGGTGGTGCTATGAAAGGTTTAATGAAAGCACAAGCAGCAACACTAAGTGATGAGCAAATTGAAAAAGTTGCTTCATATATAGGTAAAAAGTAGGAGAAGATGATGAAAATTTTAAATGCACTCTTAATTGGTTCACTATTAGTTGGTGGAAGTTTGTATGCAGATGCTAAAAGTGGTCAAAAATATTATTTGAAAAAGTTGAAAAAGTGTAAAAAAGATGGTTTTAAAAATGGTGGTGCGTTCGCTGCGTCAAAATCAAGAGATGATTGGGAGATTTTAAAAGAGGATGGCGAACTTTTAAATGAGTGGAAAACCATCTGTCCGACAGGAGCAAAGAGATTTGACAAGATGAAAAAGAAAAATGTAAATGATTTGTATGACTTTGTACATAAATATGCATCTGATGGAGAAGTACCTAGTTGCGGATAAGGAAGAACACCTATTTATAAGTGTATAATTCAACTATGAAAAAACTAGCAATTATTGGTAAGCCAAATGTCGGAAAAAGCTCTTTTTTTAATAGAATATTAAAACAAAGAGATGCAATTACATCAGAACAAGCGGGAACAACTCGTGATATTAAAAAGCGTACTGCTATCATTATTGATAAGCAAGTGGAGTTAATTGATACAGGTGGGCTTGATTCTGGGTGTGAACTCTTTGATAAAATAAAAGAGAAATCACTAAAAGCTGCTTATGAAGCAGATATTATTTTGTACATGGTAGATGGAAAAAGTCTTCCTGAAGATGATGATAAAAAACTATTCTATGAGCTACAAAAACTAGGCAAAGATGTTGCTTTAGTTGTTAATAAAATAGATAATGACAAAATGCAAGAGAAAACTTGGGACTATTATGAGTTTGGTACTGACGATATTTTTGGCATCTCTATTTCGCATAATCGTCATGTAAATGCACTACTTAACTGGATTAACGAGAGACTACCTAAAGAAGATAGTGTCACACTTAATGAAGCTGGTAAAGTTGTTGAAGAGGTA